>NZ_JAPZRB010000220.1:0-13702 GCF_027531105.1 Microcystis sp. LE18-22.4A | reverse complement strand
GAAATTAGTAAAAGCTGTTTGTAGGTGTCTTAACCCTTGTTGTAAAGGTACACAGCTTACTTCATTGAGAAAGTCTAATTCTTCTTGCTTTTTCCAATCGGTCAACATTGAAGAAGTTTGAGCGTAGCCTACTCTTTCTTGCTTTTCGTACCATGCTTGTGTTCGTTCGTGGAGAGCTTTATTGTCAACCAATCTTACACATCCCAAAGTGCGCCGCAATAGCGACTCTTGTGTTGGTGTGGGGTAAAATCGAAACGAATAGGCTTTTTCCATATCCCGCATTCTAGCATATATCGTGTAAATGTGCTAATATTTGACGGTAAAGCCGTCGTAGAACGACGGGGTTTCAGACCCAAAATTTTCGATGATCATAAGTATCTAAGCACAATTAATTACACATCTAAGCCACTACTCCGTCAGACTTCTGCTGTGATCAGTAAACAGTGAACTGAAAACTCAAATCCGATCCCTAATAGCTGTATCCCGTCTCCCGTCTCCCGTCTCCTGTCTCCTGTCTCGGAGTCTCGACTAGGAAATTAATTTTGCACGACTACTTTCGCTGCGGCCAATTGATCTCTGTCTTCCTACTATCTTTTAATTAATCGGAAAGAGACTAGGAGAGGGTCGAAATCCCCGATAGGCGTTAATTGTAGCCAAAAAATCGATTGTAAAGCCTTTTATTGATTTCGTATAGTACCCAAATAATTAAAAAACAGATAGAGATGAATATCAAAGGTTTTTGATTCAGTAAATTCTGCAAACTCCAGAATAGTTGCTGCGGTTGAGTGACTAGATGCCAACTATTCAGCCGGAGAAAACGCCCTAGATAAATACCGATCGCACTTAAAAAATGGAGAGTTATTTCTAGGGGTAAAACTGCTGAATTTAGCTGACTTTGCTGACAATAACTTTTTAAATTAAGTAAGGAGAGAACGTATAGCTGAAAGCCAATAAAAATAAAGATACTATACTGGGGAATTAAAACTAAAAAAAATAAACTTTTGGCGTAATCCTGCTGAAGATAGGCGATTAAATGAATGCTATCGGTGAGAATATAGGGAGCATTGGGTAAAAAAAGCAGGAAAACTAAGAGAATTAACCACCAGAGTAGGGAACGATCGAGGGCGATCCGAAATAGCCAAAAGCTAAGGATAAAGGGGATAAAGGCCAGAAAAGAATTCCAGACAATCCTCCCGGTGCTAAGGTTAAATAATTGCCAAGCATTGTGCCACCAATCCCTAGTTAAAATTATCGTTAAATCTGCCCAAATCATCCCTTAAATACCAGTCTCCTCTAGGGTTGATAAATATCCTAACCAATGTTTTAAAGATTCCGGTAAAGGGATTCTTTGTCTATTAGTGGGAGCGATGCACACATGGCGAGTTTTCGCTTTTGCGACCATGATTTCAGCCAAATAAATTTTATACTGCAATTGAAACTCGTTTTCGCTCAGGGATCGGGCAGTGAAATCAATTTGTATGCGATCACCACAAAAAAGGGGACGAAAAAACTGGATTTCCGCTTGAGTAATCGGTAGGGCAACCGGAGAATCTTTGAAAAAATCCTTGATATTGATGCCAAATTGTGCTAAAGAAAACTCGTAGGCTTCATGACAGATCGAGAGAAGATGGGCAAAGTAAACCACACCGGCCGCATCGGTATCGGCCAGATAAATTAGGCGCTCGTAGGGCATAAAAAGCTTATTGTCTTTCCAGAAAGGTTAAACTATCTTGTAGTTGTCTTAACTCGTCCCGATGGGCTTTGACAGTTAATTCCGTTTGCTGAGATTTGCTTTCTACTTTAAAAGCCACTTCCTCTAAACGGCCGACTTTTTGCCAATAGAAAACACCCGCGAGGGGAGATAAACCCACAAGAGCAAAAATATAGGGATTAGTATCGGGAAATAACACCGATAACACCAGTGAGAAGCAAAATAAACCCAAGGCCGCCAAAATTGTCAAAAATATCGCTAGAAAGGGGCTAGGCGGCACAAAACCCTGTAATCTGACAATATTCTGTTCGGGTTCGATCGCCTTGACTTGATAGGAACGTCGGTCAAAATAATCTCGCAGTTGTTCTAATAGTTGGTCGTCACTGGTACTGGTAAGATAGACACGCTGTTCGATACGCTCTTTGACGGAACCGCGAATAAAAAAGAATAATCCCACCATGAGCAGGAGAGTCAGAAAAAAAGTTGAGGAAAGAACGGGGGTATCCATGGCAGCGGTTAGGAGCGAAAAAACTTACAATTAATCCTAATTATCCTAACCTATCTTCTCCCCCGATCAGAAGATAGACCCTAGGAGCAAAACCTCGATCGAGAATCAGAAAAATTTAACCCCAAGGCAGATTCATGGGCAACAATCTATTAACAGGATTAATCGAACCCTTACAGTATAGTTTCATGCAGAGATCCCTAATTGAAGCTATCATCGTCGGGATCATTTGTGCGGTGGTGGGAACCTACCTGATGGTACAACGTTTGGCCCTCTTGGGCGATGCCATCAGTCACTCGGTCTTACCCGGATTAGCGATCGCTTTTATTGGTAATTTTAATCTGCTACTGGGTGCTTTACTAGCCTCAATGGTCAGTACTCTACTGATTAACTTGATCCGTAATCGTTCCCCAATCAAAGAAGATGCGGCCATGGGGATCGTTTTCTCGGCTTTTTTTGCCCTTGGCATCACCCTGATCACTCTCATCCAAAAAAACAACAAAATTGACCTTAATCACTTTCTCTTCGGCAATATTCTCGGTGTTACTGCTGCCGACATTCGCGATACCCTAATTATTGCCGTTATCGTTTTATTAACCGTTTTGCTCCTGTATAAAGAACTATTATTCTACACTTTCGACAAAATCGGGGCGCAAGCGGCGGGTTTACCGGTAAATTTATTAGATTTAGGCTTAATGCTCCTGATCGGTCTGACAATAGTTGCTAGTCTCCAAGCGGTGGGAGTAATCCTCGTTTTGTCCCTTTTGATTACCCCCGCGGCCACTGCTTATCTTTTAGTTACCCGTCTCCATCAAGTCATGGGTTTAGGTGTGGGTGTGGGTATTATTTCTAGTATCAGTGGGATGTATTTAAGTTATTACTGGAATTTACCCTCTGGACCGGCGATCGTGCTTGTCGCTTTTACCCTATTTATGTTGGCCTTTTTATTCAGTCCCCGTCAGGGAATTTTCACCCATCCCTCTAGTCTAGGTGGTCAACTTTCTATCTGGGGAGAGATGAAAAATTTGTTGAGACGACGTTAGTTTGCAGCAGAAGGTGGGGTTTTTGGCAAGTGATCAAAAACAGCCGACAGCTAAAAAACTGATAACGGCTATCAGTAGTCGTGCAGAATTAATTTCCTAGTCGAGACTCCGAGACAGTAGAGGATGCCCTATCAGGTTATACTTCATCTTTAGGAGAAACGCCTTAAGTATGGCACGATTTTTGAAAAATGGTATAAGAAGTATAAATGTCAATCGATCGACTTAAATCTTAAACTAAATAATCAAGCCCGAATCGCCCGGTATTGGAGGAACAAAACAACTCGTGAGTATAACTGATTTAATCCAAAAAGGCGGAGTGGCCATGTGGCCGCTGCTTTTTCTGTCTATTTTAGCTCTTAGCACTATTATCGAACGAATTTGGTTTTGGAGTCGTACTCTCCTCAGTGAGGGCCAGATTTTAAATCGCATTATGGAATCCGCCATCCGTAACTGGGATTTGGCGGCAAAAGTCGCCGGAGATTCCCGCAATCACCCCATTGGTAGCTATCTCTACGCACCCCTGCGCTTAGAAAATCCAGATCCAGAGGTTTTTCACTTTGCCCTCGAATCGGCTGCCGATGAACAATTATCCCTAATGAAACGGGGCGATAAAATCCTTGAGGCAGTCATTGCCCTTTCTCCCCTGTTAGGATTATTAGGGACGGTACTCGGTTTAATTACCTCTTTGGCCAATATTCAATTAAGTGACCTGGGAACTTCCTCGACGGCGGGAGTAACTTTAGGTATTAGTGAAGCTTTAATTTCCACCGCTACCGGCTTAATTGTCGCTATTTTTAGCCTCGCTTTCTATCGTGTTTTTCAGGGACTCTGGTTCAATCAAGCCCGAATTTTTCGCAAGGCCGGCAGTGATTTAGAAATTATCTACCGCCAACGCTGGTTACACCAAGAAGACCAACAATACGCCCTCAGTGCTAACCTAGAAAAACCTCTCGATCGCTAAATCTCTCCCTTATCAAGCATGGCCGAAACTAAATCTCTTAACCACAAAAAGCCAAAAAGTAGCCATATCACAGCCCGTCCGCTCAAATTATGGCATGATCAACACCGCATTCAAGAGGATGTGCAGGTTAATATCATTCCCTTGATCGATGTAATTTTCTGTATTCTCACTTTCTTTATTCTCGGTGCAGTGGGATTATCTCGCCAACAGGCTATCAGTCTCGATTTACCGAAAGCTAGTACCGCCACCACCCCGATGCGGGAAATGTTGGTGGTTAGTCTCGATGATTTCGGACAACTCTACGTCGAAAAACAAATGGTGACTCGCGCCCAGTTGTTCGAGGCGATCAAGAATTATCATCAATATAGTCCCAATGGACTGATGGTACTGAATGCCTCCAGAAATGCCAGTTATAACGAAGTGGTTGGGGTTTTAGACCTACTGCGACAGGTAGGCGGTGATCGTGTGGCTTTAGCGACTCTATCGGGGGAGGCTAATAATCCCACCCTGGAAAATAGCAATCCTTTGCCCAATTTGCCGACTAATCCCACCTTGCCCAGTTTACCCAATCCTCTGGGCAGCAATTAACTAGGAATGGATGCGATAGCTGAGTAATTGTTCTTCGAGGGCGGCAATGCGATTGTAGGCCGCCGTCAATTGTGCCGTTAATCGGCGAATTTGGATTTCATCGGCAAAAGAATTATCGCCATTGACAGCTGGCGCTTGTTTGCCACCGTGATCCCGGAGAATATCTTTATGATCGTAGAGGCTATTATCGGATAACTCGGAAAAACCGACCATTTCCAGGGATTCTCGCCGGGAATGACTCGATTTATCCCCAGCTAGGATAGCAATTTGCTGGCTGAGGCTTTCGACAATATCCTGTAAACGCTCGACTTTCTGCTCAAGACTGATAATCTGTTGTTGTAGTCCATTCATGCAATTACCTAGGGATAAAGGAGGTTTCCCCTCTATGCTAGGCTCTGGAGGAAATGGGCTATAACAATTTCTGATTGATTTAACGATCCCTTTACTGCCCTTAACGAAAATATGGCACGGGAAGTCCCCACACGAGACCGAAGCAGGATGGGGATGTGCCGAGTGCCTCCTTTCCCCTTGATCAAAACCTATGCCACAATGTCAAGGACTTAAGCATATTTTGAGACTTTTTAGAATGAAATAGCCCTGGCATCGGTAATCGCACTCGACATAAAAATTAGCTCACCAATCTAGATAAAATTTCTCGATGAATTAAAGCTCGATCGATTAAAAAATGTTTGCGATCGCTGGTTAATCCCTCTCCATTGGCATAAAAATCAATCCAAGTGGTACTAATATCATTAACTGCCTCTGGTAACTGATCTAATTCCCAACCCGGCATCGGTACTTCGGCAATTAATCGCGACACTTTCGGATCATAACTAAGGGCAAAACAACGACAATCTTCTGCCGCGGCCATAATTAAACTATGAAAGCGCATTCCGATCACCATTTCTACCCCGCGAAATAAGCCTTTTAACTGTCTTGGATCCTCTAAACTAATGATTTGATGATTTTCCCTTAATTGACAGGCTACAGCTTCACAAAGGGGCAAATCCCGCGACTTTTGAAAAGGGACTAAGAGAATAAACGCCCCCGTACTGATTTGTAAATCAATTAAAGCTTGGGTTAATTTATCTAATTTTGCCGGGGTTAATAGGGGATGGGGACGTAAATTGACGGCGATTCTTGGGGCGGGTAAATCCGATAATCCCTTGACTGATTGAGCGTCTAAAGCCCATACTGGATCGGGGGCAACAATGGGATGAATACCCCAATTGGCGACTAAATGAGCCGAAGTATCATCGCGCACACTAACTAAACTACATTTTTGTAAAACTTTTTTGGTTAACCAACGGGTAAAAGGTCTATTTAATGGTCCAATTCCCTGCCCCCAAGCAATAGTTTTTAAGCCCAATAATTGAGCAAGAGCCATTAAACCACCGTAATAAATTGGACTGGCAAAACTGGTGACATCCTGCATTAAACTGCCGCCACCCCAGATAAATATATCCGCTTTTTTCATAGTTTGAAAAACTTGCCACCAATCCCTACTAGGACAGGCTTCCACTCCATAACGTTGACTGGTTTCTCTGGGATTATTTGACAAAACAATAGGTTTAATTGCTGAGGGCAACATCTGCAATAGAGACACTAATAATGCCTCATCTCCTCCGTTTCCTCTCCCATAATATCCACAAATTACTGCACGCATATATCAGTTATCAGTTTTAGTCGTCCATTTGCCAGGGTTCGGTGATGTTTTTTTCATCGAGGATATTTTTGGCTCTTAAAATCAAGACCAATTGACCTAGGATTGTGACATCGGGGGGACTATCAAACCATTGTAAAGAGACGGAATTATCTCTCTCTACTAGATAATAATTGTTCACGTCCCATTCGGCCAAAACTCGATCGATCACTAATAACACTTCCTCGGACCTGGTGGCAATCGATCGAGGTAATTGATCGCTAGGCCATAAAATCGCTACAGGATCGATCGCTTTGAGAATTGCTTGCCAACCGGGGAGAGGCACGATTGTTTGTTTATCCCCCACCGTTACCAGTCGAAAAGGTTCCTCGACGCTCAAACTTTCTGTGTGTTTTATATCAGTTACCGTCACCGGAAATCTTCCCACTAAAGGAATAATTCTGGCTAATTCGTCCTCATCCTGTAAACGATGGACGGGTAGCAACGGTGCGCTACGGGAGGGAGTAACGGTAAAATCTTGTAGTAAAGACTCGATCGCCTGTCTGGCCGAGTCAGA
Source organism: Microcystis sp. LE18-22.4A (assembly GCF_027531105.1). Taxonomy (NCBI): domain Bacteria; kingdom Bacillati; phylum Cyanobacteriota; class Cyanophyceae; order Chroococcales; family Microcystaceae; genus Microcystis; species Microcystis sp. LE18-22.4A. The sequence continues at coordinate 6,675 of NZ_JAPZRB010000220.1, read as the reverse complement.
ATGGGCAAATTTCAACCCTTTGGCGATTAATTTCGCTCTTTCGGCTAAATCTCGCTTTTGTTTGCCCCGTTTCCAACACTGGTAAGCGATCGCATCTCCAGGATGACGGGTAAATTCACTGGGAATCTGGGATAAACGGGAAAAATCTTGGATAGCTTTGGCGATATCGTGTGCTTCAGCCACCTCAATCCTTTTTTCTGCCGCTAATTTCGCTGCCCCTAGTCTTTGTTCTTGGTTGAGAATCCGTAATTCGTATAGCACATCACTGCGCGGCCCGATGTAGTAACTTAATAAATCTTCAGCTGCCCCCGCTTTGATTAAACTCTCAAAAACTTGGGCAGCGACAATAATTAAATTTTGTTGGGCATTTTGAAAACCGGTTTGTTCAAAGATTAACTGGGAATCGTAGCCAGCTTTTTGCAGTTTTTGACATTTTTGCCCCCAATTCACCCAATTTCCTTCCTTATGAAGCAGCGAGCGCATTAATTCGGTCGCTTCCGTTTCGCTGATTCGATCATCTGTACTGCGAGGCTGTTCTGTCATAGACAACTTGATCAAGCTACAATAACTAAAATTTATCTAATCCCTCAAAAATCTTCAATAGCAATTAAGGTTAACAGGATAGACTAGATAGTAACAGGATAGCTGACAATCACCCCCTTCGTACCTGTTAGGGCAAGTTTATCTTCAATGTCTAGATTAAGAGTTAATGGAAGCATTCCCCCCTCGTCCACAACTAACCCCGGTCAAAGGACGATGAAAACCAAGCGTCACCCCAAAGATAGCGCCTTGGGTTTAGTCTCTACCCTCAGCTTTCCGGCGATCGTTGGGACGGCGGATATGATGCTAAAATCCGCAGAAGTTACCCTCGTGGGTTACGAAAAAATTGGCGGTGGTCACTGTACGGCGATCGTGCGTGGTAATATTGCCGATGTGCGGTTAGCAGTGGAAGAAGGGGCAAAAACCGCGGCACAGTTCGGACAATTGGTATCTAAATCGGTTATTCCCCGACCGATGCCCAATTTAGAGGTAATTTTCCCAATTGGTAGCCGTTTAGCCGAAATTGCCCAAAGTCAACGGGGTTTCAGCAAACTGAGCAATATGTCGATCGGTCTCTTGGAAACCAGGGGTTTTCCCGCTATGGTGGGGGCAGCCGATGCCATGTTAAAATCGGCCGATGTGCAGTTAGCTTCCTACGAAACAATTGGGGATGGTTTGTGTACGGCCATTATCCGGGGTTCCGTCGCTAATGTGGCCGTGGCCATTGATGCGGGAATGCGGGAAGCAGAGAAAATCGGTGAACTGCACGCGGTGATGATTATTCCCCGTTTATTGGAAGATTTAGAACATACTTTACCGGTGGCCAGCTACTGGTTAGAAACTCCCGAACCTTTACCGATGTTGTTACCCAATACTGTTCGGGAAAAACAACGGGAATTGGTCGCTTTACCTGAATTGGAAAAAACCAAAATACCGATTCGTCGCCAAGAAATACAGGAAAAAGTGTTAGAAGAAGTGATTCCCGTGGAAGTTATCACCGATGAGGACAGTTATTAATTTTTATTTTCAACTTTGCTCCTGTGCTGCTAAAAGTACAGGAGCAAAAGGTTGAATTAGGGTTTGCGGCAAAAAGTTTGTTGGTGGGTGTGGATTTCCAGGTAAAAAATCTTTACAGAAGCCCCCGACAATTAAACGAATCAAATAATGATAAATTTTTGTCAAGGGGTGCGGTCAGATCGAATAATCATCGGTAGAATGAGCCTATGTTGTCAGAAATTTAGTTAAACAAGGTTTTTGACAATATGCTAATCTGGCTAACAGGCTTTTGGGCGTGATATAGAGAAAAGTTCTAGCGATTGCGCCTAAATGAGGTGATATACCGAAAGTTGACCTATATCGTTACTGTAGAGAGTGTTATGCAGAAAGTTTTCGTATAATCTTTCGTTATAGATACATTGCCTGTAGCAGAAAGTGGCAGATTTAAGTAAAGAAAAGGCACAATATGACTAAAAAGAATCAATCAAAAAGATTAACGAATCAACATAAAGAGTCTAAAGGTGTGGTTGGTATATTTGGAGATGAAGCAAAATCACACGACATAACTGTTGGAAAAATTTCACTTTTTGTAATTGAACAGCTTGAAAAGGAGTTTCCTCAATTATCTTTTCAATACAAAAAGAGCATAAAAAAAGAAGAAATAAACGAAGCATTAAAGAAAATTGACCCTGAATTAGGACAAACACTTTTTGTATCAAATTCAAGTATTATACCCGATGGTGGAATAATAGAAGTAAAAGATGATAACGGTAATTGGAGAATCGTTTTAGTTTCGGAAGCTAAACATCAGGGGAAAGACATTGAAAACATCAAAGCAGGAAAACTTGTAGGAGCAAAAAATGATCAGGATTTGATGGCTGCTGGTAATGCGATAGAAAGATCCCATAAAAACATATCTGAAATCGCTAATTTGATGTTATCTGAATCTCATTTTCCCTATGTATTATTTCTGGAAGGCTCAAATTTTTTAACAGAAACTATTTCAATTAAAAGACCCGACGGAAGGTTTGTAACGCTTGAATACAATTCAGGAACGCTAAATAGATTAGATAGGTTAACTTCTGCAAATTATGGAATGCCCATTAATACCAATTTGTGTAAAAATAAGTTTGTCAAGCATAAAGATAAAACAATTATGCTTCAAGCAACTTCTATATACACACAAGGAAATGGCGAAAAATGGGATCTCAAAAAAATGTTTGATATTATGCTTGAAATTTCTAAAACCTCTCTTAAAGTATTAGGCAGTGAGATATTTAATCAGATAACCAAAAGTAAATAACTAAAACAAAGATTTATTAAATCAAAATAGGTTGAAAATGGCAAGAAATGCAACAAACGAATTATTACAAAAAGCTAAAAAATCAAAAAGTGATGAGTTTTATACACAGCTTTCAGATATAGAAAGCGAATTACAGCATTATAAAAGTCATTTTGAAAATCAAGTAGTTTATTGCAATTGCGATGACCCCCGAATTAGTAACTTTTTTAATTATTTTACCTCAAATTTCAAGGAATTAGGTCTTAAAAAAATAATAACATCTTGTTATAGAGAGCAAGTAAAAAATTTATTTAATACAGAAGAAGATGAAAAAGGTTTTTTCTTTGAATATACAGGTACAGAAGGCGAAAAAAACAAACCAAGTTCAACTGACCTAGTTTACTTTAATGGAGATGGTGATTTTCGTAGTTCGGAAAGCATTGAACTATTAAAGCAGTCCGATATTGTTGTTACCAATCCCCCATTTTCATTATTCAGAGAGTATGTAGCTCAATTGGTTAAATACGATAAAAAGTTTTTGATAATTGGAAATATTAATGCAATAACCTATAAAGAAATTTTCAAACTTATTAAAGAAAACAAGGCGTGGTTAGGAATAAATCTTGGTAGAGGTATTTCAGGTTTTATTGTACCTGAACACTATGAACTATATGGAACAGAAACTCGAATAGATAACTCTGGTAATAGAATAATATCACCGAACAATTGTTTATGGCTTACTAATTTAGATAATTTTAAGCGGCACGAAGATATAAAACTTACAAAAAGATATTTTGGCAACGAAGTTCAATATCCAAAGTATGACAATTATGATGGAATTAATATTAATAAAACACAAGATATACCAATAGACTATAAGGGATATATGGGGGTGCCAATAACATTTTTACATAAATTTAATCCCGAACAATTTGAAATAATTAAATTCAGAAAAGGGAATGATGATAAAGATTTATCAGTAAATGGGAAATGTCCGTATTTTAGAATACTAATCAAGAATAAACGAATACAAACTGAATATCTTGATTTAACTGACAAAGAAAGATAATGTATAACAAATCGTTGTACCTGACATTTTTCCGCTACGATCCAAAATATAGGTGAACTCGATCGTTATGCTCCAAAGCTAGTGCGATACCGAAGACACTGGGTAGCACCCATAGATGTCGTTAGGCCTTTAATCTACTTACAGATCAGAGGCAGGCATTGACAATTAATGTAGGATTAGTTAGTATGATGATCTAATCCTACCGGGCTGTCGTAAACAGTTTATGGCAATGAGTAAGAAAGTTAGCATAACCTTAGACGACGAAGTTTTGGAATTTGTAGATCGACTAGCAAGCAATCGTAGCAGCTTTATAAATGATGTTCTCTGGCAAGAGAAGAGAAGGGTTTTTATGAAAGAGCTAGAAGAAGCTTATAAAGATCAGGCCAATGATCCAGAGATGCAAGCAGAAATCTCTGTCTGGGATATTGTAGTGGGCGACGGTCTAAATGCCTAATGGAAGACTAACCTATAAGCGAGGAGAGATCTGGTGGATCGATCTGAAACCCGTTGTTGGTTATGAAACCGATAAAGAACGTCCTTGCCTGATTTTACAAAACGATATTGGCAATCAAAATGGAACAACGACAGTAGTTGCTCCATTGTTGCCCGGGAAAAGGACTTATCCTTTTGTTGTCAATATTACACCGACAGTGCAGAATGGACTAGACGGAGATCGACACATCAACTTAAGTCAAATGAGGGCTGTTTATTCTCAAAGAATTAAGAATAAACAGGGTGTTTTAGAAGACGTTTATTGGGAAGAAATAGAGAAAGCAGTATGTATTGAGCTCGGTTTCAGCAAATCGCTATCGCCGTAGGGTGCATTCCCTAATGTGGCTCCTACTGCTCCAGCGATCGATTTTGGGGAACGCACCATGCACATTGATTGAAACTGTGGGTTAAAGTGCGGTCGCCGATCTTAATAAGCTATATTAACAACAATACTTAAAGAGAAGGCTTAAAATGGTTAAATCAACTTTGTACACGACAGCAAAAGTCCTACCGGGAAATAGAATTGAAATTGAATCTCCAGATCTGACTGTAGGACAAACTGTTGAGGTAGTTATTTTGGTTGAAGAAGTTAGTTCTGATTCTTCTACCAGCGAATATATCTCTCCATCCTTAAAACAGCGTCTTGCTTTTCTGAAGTTACCAATGACTGAACGGAGGAATATTCTCAAAAGTCAAGCCGATATAATGCTCTCTCACTATCAACAAGATTCTGAATGGCAGCAGTTAATGGCAGGTGACATCATTGAGTATTAACCCTGAGCTGCCAAAACGTGGAGAAATTTGGTTAGTCAACTTCGATCCTACTGTTGGTGCAGAAATCAAAAAATTGCGTCCTGCCGTCGTCATCAGTTCCGATTCAGTAGGAAAGCTTCCTATCAAGCTTATTGCTCCTATTACAGACTGGAAAACATATTTTTCAGCAAATTTCTGGCACGTTAAAATTGAACCTAACAGTATCAATGGATTGAATAAAGCTTCTGCAATTGATACTCTTCAACTAAGGGGGGTGGATTTACAAAGGTTTATTCGTAAATTAGGAAGCGTTTCTGAAATTACAATACTGGAAATTGTAGCCGCCATTACTACTGTAATCGAATTTGAGGTCTAACAAATCATTGCACCCGACTAATAAAAAGCGACTGATGCTGGAAAATAGACCAAAATGGCGGGTGAATTCAGATGGTAGGGTGCGTTCCCTAATGCAAGTCCTACTGCTCCAGCGCTCGATTTTGGGGAACGCACCATGCACATTGATGGAAACTGTGGGTTAAAGTGCGATGCCGAAGGCACTGCGTAGCAGTACGCCGCTCTGGTGGGTTAGGTTGACGGCAGAACCCCAACTGTGATCTTTGACTTCATGCCAATTTGTGCGGACTGTATTCAGGTGTTACCTGCTGTGATAATTAGTAAGTGAGCCTGTTCGTTGAGTTGAGGAGTAAAATAGGGGAAGTCTTAATCTAAGATTTAGTTTGGGTTCCTTTCATCACCCCAACTGCTCCTTGGCCAGCTGATTGTTTGTACAATTAATTCCTATAAGTGGATTCTAAGGAGCTAAGGGAATGACCTGGACGGCAAACCAACAAGCGAAAATTATCCGTACAGAGCGTGGGCTAACGATTGCTGGCACACGCACTAGCCTCTATGATGTGATCGATCTCCTAAAAGCTGATTATCCTGCTAAACTGATTCGCGACACATTTAACCTCACGGACGCGCAAATTGACGCAGCTTTGTCCTACATTACGGCAAACCAAGCTCAGGTCGAGGTTGAATATCAAGAGGTTCTTCAAAATAGAGAAGAAATTCGTCAGTACTGGGAAGATCGTAACCGCGAACGCTTTGCTCGAATTGCAGCAATGCCACATAAACCAGGGCAAGAAGCGTTTTGGGCAAAGCTTGAGGAGCAGAGAGCGAGACGTGCCGCACAAAAACAATGACTTTCTTAGTTGACTACAACCTCGACGGTTATGCGCTGATTTTTCTTGGTATATTGGCAAAACGTGGTTGGCTTGAGTTCCAGTCTGTCCAATTTGTTACCTTTAGAGAGGCTGGATTGTCGATGGAAAGTAGCGATCGCCTAGTCTGGTGCTATGCTCAAGAACACGAGATGATGATTCTTACTGCTAACCGAAATTTGACATCCTCGCCGCCCTAAAAGTGCGGCGATTCCTAAACCTCACGATTTAAGTTTCTGCTTCCACCACCGTCGCATACCACAGTTAAAAAACCATGTACTGTCTTACACAGAGTCCACAGACTTTCGCCCCATTTCAGA
>NZ_JAPZRB010000165.1:0-1251 GCF_027531105.1 Microcystis sp. LE18-22.4A | reverse complement strand
TAGGAATAAACTTGGGAGAAGATTCTGTTCTCGGTTTTCATCTTGTAGGGATTCTTGCTTTTTCCCTATCTACCCAGATATTTTTCTTTTTGGCAACCCTTGTCTTGTCAGGTTTTGACCCACTTGTGTCCGTCAGTCAGCATTTTTGAACCAATGCTGCCAACAAAAAACCACCCGCTCTCCTAATTCTCCTTCCGTTGGCAAAATTAATCCTAAATGAATCTGAGCAAAAGTTAAAATACTCAAACCGGGATCGCTTTCTGCTACATTTAACCAAGCAATTCCCCCTAGATAAGTCTTTTTGTGCCATTCTTGCCAACTATACTGTAAGGCTAATTCCGATTTACCAAGACCTCCCATCCCCATCAATGCTGAAATTGCTACGCGGTCAGCTTGCTGTAATTGGGTGGCTAATTGGCTTAAATCTTCATCGCGTCCAACGAATTTCGCGACCCCACTATTGGGTAGGTTGTGCGGGTTTTCTTTAACTTGTTTTGGTACAGATGACAAAATTATTTTTTGCTCAATAGAAATTTGAGCATTATCGCCAAAGGTAGAACCTTTAATTCCAGTTTGCTTAAATGGATTATTCATTAGGGAAAATAACGGTACATTTCTTTACGGTGCAAAACTCGTACAAAGGCAATGATATTATCCTCAATATAAATACCTACGCGGTAATCTCCTATTCTTAGCCGATAGTAACTCGGTTTGCTTTCAATAGCTTTGATATTTCTTAATTCAGCTAGACTATTGGCCGCTTCTACCTCCGCAATGACAGATTCAATTCGTTGTCGTAGCTTACGATCCTTAGATAGCGCCTAAATCTCGAAAAAAAAGGCGACGAAATTCAACTTGCATGATTTACTCTGCTAATAACGAAAAAATTTCTTCTCGACTGACATTTTCATCGTCAAGACCTTCCTCTATTGCCTTGGCTAGAGCAATATCCTCTATTACTTCATAAATTACATCTGTTAAAGTTTCCCGTTCTTGCAATAATAATTCATGCAAAATCTCTTTAACAATAGGCTTGAGTGCTTGAGCTTGATTTTCTAACATTTTTGTCTCCTAATCAATGTTTTGCTTAATTTTAATAGTCGCTTTTCCGGCTCTTCTGGTTTTCGTGTGTTAATTTTTGTTATGAATTAAAGCAAGCAAACAGCTTAAGTCGAAGATGTTCAAAATTGGTAAATCCATAACTTATTCTTTTAATAAGCTTTATTTTGGTATTCATTCCCTCAATTAATC
>NZ_JAPZRB010000608.1:0-5574 GCF_027531105.1 Microcystis sp. LE18-22.4A | reverse complement strand
GGGGCAGGGTGTGGGGTGTGGGGTGTGGGGTGTGGGGTTTTACCAGTTTTGAGGTGGCCAATTACCTAATTTTCAGGGAAAAAGTGCCTAAATTTCCCCCCGATCACTCCCAGAGCCAGTACTTTTTGATTGACAAAAGGTCTAAAAGTCTTACCCAACAAGGTTTTTAGATTTATTCAGCCAGCCCTATATAACTGTTTTTGATCTTCTCTGCTTGGAGAAATTGCGATAAAATTAACGAGCATAACGATCAATAAAAAAATTTTATGGTTGTGACTGTTAATAATTCCCTGACACTAAGGGAATTTCTACAATTACCAGAAACTAAACCCGCCAAGGAATTTATTGACGGTCAAATTATTCCTAAACCAATGCCCCAAGGTAAACATAGCACTATTCAAGGTGATTTGGTTCCGGCTATTAACGCTAGTCTAAAACCCCAACGAATTGCCCGTGCCTATCCTGAATTGCGTTGTACTTTTGGCAGTCGTTCTCTAGTTCCTGATGTTTCAGTTTTTCTCTGGGAAAATATTCCCCGCGATGGCGAGGGAAAAGTATTAAATAATTTTGCGATCGCTCCTGACTGGCTAATTGAAATTCTCTCTCCAGATCAAAATCAGACTAAAGTTGTTAAAAATATCCTTTATTGTCTGGATCACGGCACTCAAATGGGTTGGTTAATCGATCCAGAAGAAGAAATTATCTTTGTTTATTTTAGTGATCGAACTATCGCTATTTTTGAATCAGAAAATGCTCTTTTACCCGTCCCCGCTTTTGCGACGAATTTTCAAATCACCCTCGGTCAATTATTTGACTGGTTAAGAGGTTAACTGATAACTGATAACTGATTACTGTTTAGCCGACACTTTGAAACAATTGAGTCCAATCGAGATTGGGAGCGTCTGGGGGGGCAACAATTTCGAGAATTTTATTGTTAGCGGCGGGATAAAATAGGGATTCTACGCAAACGGAAGCCACTTTCGTGCGGGGAATATTGCCCTCAGACAGGGTATCGGCGGATGACATTTTAATGGCATTAAGATTATCATCGTTTTTGAGGCCTCCGGGGCGCACAATCGTGTAGGTTAGTCCACTATTGATTAAATAGTCTTCCGCTTGTTTTTTCCAGAATAAAATTAACCAAAAGAGATTGAGGGGGTGGAAAAAGTTGGATACACAGAGGGAAGTAACGAGAACAAAATGCTCGATTCCTTTCTTTTTTGCGGCATCGATGAGATTTTTAGTTCCCAAGTAGTCCACTAACAAAGGTTCCGTGGGATTAAAGCTCGGTCTGGCTCCCGTGGCGCATAGCAAAACGCTACAATCAGCGATGAGTGCCTCTAACTTATCGGCCTGTTGGACATCTCCGACGACGATTTCCACCCCTGCTGGCAAAATTTCCGCCGCTTTCTCGCGGTTTCTCACCAAAGCGCGCACGGGAATCTGACGTTCGACTAATTGGGCAACGATTCGCCGTCCCGTTTCCCCCGTGGCTCCTGCTACAAATGCTTTCATCGCTTCTTGACCTAATAGTTTTTAACAATACGTTACACTAATCTCAATTCTACAAATTTCCCCGATCCTTTGGCAGTTAATCCCCAACTGTTTCTAGCACTATCATTTTCCAGGTTTTAAGTCATGCAGCGTCCCCCCATTAACTCCCTAGCTCGCGAATCTGTAGAAGTCAAAGAAGACAATCAATTTCTCGGTTTTCAAACCCATTTTGCCGGATGTATGGATATGTATAGCAATCAGGACAAGGTTGCCGATTATCTGGGCGCTCACGAAGGTTGGTTTTGTCGTTGTGCCGAACCGATGAAAACTCTGCCCTTCGGTGACAATGGTTATATTATCACCATCGGTAAATATGGAGCTTTTGGCTATGAACTGGAGCCGAAAATCGCTGTGGTTCTGGAACTTCCCGTCAATGGAGTCTATCATACTCGCAGTGTCCCCATTCCCGATCAACCGTTTTTGGGCTATCTAGTGGATTATCAGGCAATTATGAAACTAGAGGAAATGCCGCTATCTTCTCCTAGTCGGGAAATTGAGGCAATTTTTCGGCAACAGGGACGGGATATTCCGGCGGTTATCACCCAAGTCACCTGGGAACTGCGTATGGATGTTATGGTTAAGTTTCCCAAGTTTATTTATAAGATTCCCCGTCCCATTCTCCAAAAAACCGGTGATAAACTGTTGACGCAAATTGTTCGCCAAGTTTCCCCCCGCTTAACCTACAAAGTTCAAGAGGATTTTCACTCTAGCTTTAATTTACCCCTACCCCCTGCCTCCAGTCGTCTTTTCTATCGTCTGGACTCCTGCGAGGGTGGGTTGCTTGCCTAGGGTTTGGGGAGTCTGTCAACAGTAATCAGTAGAGCTTGCTGATGGGAAAGCAAGGAAAAATAAAGATTTGCTAACGGTGCTGGTCAGTCTAAGCTAGAATTTTAAGAAATGTTTACTTGTAAAAATAAACCTAAGACTACTTCAATATTTTATGTCTCTGCCTATCCGTAACGTTGCTATCATTGCTCACGTTGACCACGGGAAAACCACCCTCGTCGATGCACTCCTCAAACAGTCGGGAATCTTTCGAGAAGGGGAAGATGTACCCACCTGCGTCATGGATTCCAATGACCTCGAAAGAGAACGCGGTATCACCATTCTGGCCAAAAACACCGCCGTTCGTTACCAAGACACCCTGATTAACATCGTCGATACTCCCGGTCACGCCGACTTTGGTGGCGAAGTGGAACGGGTTTTAGGTATGGTGGACGGTTGTATCCTGATTGTCGATGCTAACGAGGGGCCGATGCCCCAAACCCGTTTTGTGCTGAAAAAAGCCCTAGAAAAGGGATTAAGACCGATTGTCGTGGTCAATAAAATCGATCGCCCTAACGTCGATCCTAACCTAGCCGTGGACAAAGTTTTCGATCTGTTTGTGGAACTGGGTGCCGATGACGACCAATGTGATTTTACTACTCTGTTCGCTTCCGGGATGCAAGGATTCGCCAAAGAAAGCCTCGAAGACGAAGACAAAGATATGCAGCCCCTCTTTGAAGCGATTTTACACCACGTTCCACCACCGGCCGGGGACGTTAACAAACCCCTACAGCTGCAAGTAACCACCCTCGATTACTCGGAATACTTAGGACGCATCGTTATCGGCCGCATCCATAACGGCGTAATTAAAGCTGGTCAACAGGCAGCTTTAGTAAAGGATACGGGCGCGGTTGTCAAGGGTAAAATAACAAAACTTCTTGGTTTTGAGGGCCTCAAACGGGTGGAACTAAACGAGGCCAGCGCCGGTAATATCGTTGCTGTGGCTGGTTTTGCCGACGCTAACATCGGGGAAACCGTAACTTTAGCCGATGACCCGCAAGCTTTACCCCTAATTAAAGTCGATGAACCGACCCTACAAATGACCTTCTCGGTGAACGATTCTCCCTTTGCCGGTCAGGAAGGCACTTTTGTCACCTCGCGGCAAATTCGCGATCGTCTAATGCGAGAATTAGAAACTAATGTCGCCCTGCGGGTGGAAGAAAGTGATTCTGCCGAGAAATTCCTGGTTTCGGGACGGGGGGAACTGCATTTAGGCATTCTCATCGAAACCATGCGTCGGGAAGGCTACGAATTCCAAGTATCGCAGCCGCAAGTTATCTACCGCGAAATTAACGGTCAACCCTGCGAACCCTACGAATACCTCGTTTTAGATGTACCCGAAGAAGCGGTGGGTTCCAGTATCGAACGTCTCGGCCAACGGAAAGGGGAAATGCAGGATATGCAGACGGGCAGCAATGGCCGTACTCAATTGGAATTCGTGATTCCGGCCCGAGGTTTAATCGGTTTCCGGGGCGAATTTATCCGTCTGAGTCGCGGTGAGGGGATTATGAACCATAGTTTTCTCGAATATCGTCCTTTCTCCGGGGAATTGGCCACCCGTTACAATGGCGTGATTACTGCCTTTGAGGAAGGAGTCGCCACTTTCTACGCCCTCAAAAACGCCGAGGACCGGGGGGTATTTTTTATTACTCCGGGGACAAAAGTGTATAAAAACATGATTATCGGCGAAAGCAACCGGCCCCAGGACGTGGAGATCAATATCTGCAAAACTAAACAGTTAACTAACCATCGTTCCGCCACCGGGGATGAATTGGTTCAGTTACAATCCCCCGTGGATATGAGTCTCGAACGCGCCCTCGAATACATCGGACCGGATGAGTTGGTAGAAATTACCCCGAAATCGGTCCGTCTGCGTAAATTACCGGTGAAAAAGTTAGCCAAACGTTAATCGGTTTTGACAAAATCCGGCGGCAATATCTAACAAAGAAATCCACTCAGATTTTCAACAAAACTGAGATGATAGAAAAAAGTGCCTTGAGTTTGAGGGTAAAGAATCTGCTGTGAGCTATTCTGCTACTTTGATGCGACATCCGATGTTTCCCGCCGCGTCGGACAGCAATCGTCTTCGTCTCTTTTCGGGATCCGCTAATGTATCTCTTGCCCAAGAGGTGGCCCGTTATCTGGGCATGGATGTGGGTCCGATGATTCGTAAACGTTTCGCCGATGGTGAATTGTACATCCAGATTCAGGAGTCGATCCGGGGCTGTGATGTCTATTTAATTCAACCCTGTTGCAATCCCGTCAACGATCATTTGATGGAATTGTTGATCATGATCGATGCCTGTCGTCGTGCTTCTGCCCGACAAATTACCGCCGTAATTCCCTATTATGGTTATGCTCGCGCCGATCGCAAAACCGCCGGCCGGGAATCGATCGCCGCTAAACTGGTGGCTAATCTGATCACGGAAGCGGGGGCAAGTCGCGTGTTGGCCATGGATTTGCATTCGGCCCAAATTCAAGGTTATTTCGATATTCCCTTCGATCACGTTTACGGTTCCCCAGTGGTGGTGGACTATCTTCTCAGTAAACAATTACCCGATATCGTCGTGGTTTCTCCCGATGTGGGTGGGGTGGCCAGGGCGCGGGCTTTTGCCAAAAAACTCAATGATGCTCCCCTAGCAATTATTGATAAACGCCGGCAAACCCATAATGTGGCGGAAGTGATGAACTTGATCGGCGATGTTAAGGATAAAACGGCGGTTTTAGTCGATGATATGATCGATACGGCCGGTACGATCGCTCAAGGGGCGCAGTTACTGAAAGCCAAGGGGGCGCGACAGGTTTATGCTTGTGCCACCCATCCGGTTTTTTCTGGTCCGGCGATCGAGCGTTTATCCAGTGGCATAGTCGAGGAAGTGATCGTTACTAACACGATTCCCGTCCCCCAAGAACATCTTTTCCCGCAACTGAAAGTCTTGCCGGTTGCCCCGATTCTGGGGGAGGCAATATGGCGCATTCATGAGGACAATTCCGTGAGTAATATGTTCAAATAGATGGCCGAATCCCCCTAAAACTAGGGGGAATTTTTATATTTAGGGCTTGCTGAATAAATCTAAAAACCTTGTTGGATAAGGCTTTTGACCTGTTAAAATCCGATGTTCATGCTGCGAAAATCGGATTGGGACTCTCAAAAACCTTGCATTATCCTTCTTGTAGTACATAAATTGGTACGAA
>NZ_JAPZRB010000593.1:0-4047 GCF_027531105.1 Microcystis sp. LE18-22.4A | reverse complement strand
TAATACTAGACCAAACCAAAAGAAGTCAAGCGGTATCCTTAACAAGGGAACAGTCAAACTAGGAGCCGTGTGAGGCGAAAGTCTCACGCACGGTTCTGAATGGGAGGGGAGGTCGGTGACGACCTTCTCGACCCCTAATGGAGTAAAGAGCATGACTACCTATCAAGATGTTCGCCGGCAAGTTGAGAATCTCACCCCAGACGAGCAACTTCGCTTGTTAAAAGAGTTAGCTGTAATGGTTCGTCGCCCTATGCTTGTTAAGCCCAAGCATAGCATTATGGAACTAGAAGGACTAGGAAAAGAAATCTGGAATGGACTTGATGCTCAAGAGTACGTTAATCAGGAACGTGCCTCATGGAATGGCTGATGCAACTACAAGGTCAAGTTGTGGGTTTGGATACCGCGCCACTCATTTACCTGATGGAGCAAAATCAGGCATATTTAGGGCTTGTGCGTGCCTTTTTTGGGGCGCTAAGTCGAGGCGAGTTTCAAGTTGTTACCTCTACGTTGACGCTGACAGAAGTTTTGGTGCATCCATTACGCTCAGGCAATGTAGAACTTGCCTGCCAGTATCGTGATATTCTTCTCGATCAAGAAAACTTAATTACAGTACCTATTTCTGTTGAGATTGCCGAAGTTGCCGCCCAGTTAAGAGCAAGACAAAACTTGCGAACTCCAGACGCAATCCAGATTGCCACTGCTATGGGAGAAGGTGCTATGTTTTTCTTGACCAATGATGCCCGTTTAGCTGCTGTCCCAGATTTAAAAGTTTTGGTTTTGGATGCTCTGTAACAGTACACCAATCTGGTAGAGTTCGTTCCTTAAACATTGATTCAAGCAAATGATAATAAGCTAAAAACATCTATGCACAGCGACGGACGGGAGTGCAAGTGCCGTCGAATAATTGTAAATTTTTGTTACGAAGTGCAGTCAGATTGAAGAATTAGTGATAGGGTCGCTGAAAAGTTCTTTGTATCTCAGCTGATTGTCAGTAATCCACAAAACGGGGTGATATGCCGAAAGTTTCCCCATATCCTTAATCCTTACTCTGGTTATTCGGAAAGTTTCTGTATAATCAATGGTTAGCTGGCCTCGTAATATCACGATGTATCTGATTAGGAGCGATATTATGCGACTTAGTGAAAATTTTTTACAGCCAGCATTGTCAGATGATTTTTACTGGCTCAACGAGCCGACGCATTATCGTTTGGGTAATGGCTTGGAAATTTCTACAGATGGAAAAACTGATTTTTGGCAAAACACGCACTATGGTTTTCAAAGAGATGATGGGCATTGCTTATTGATGCGACAAGTTGGGGATTTTTCCCTAATGACCCAAGTAGAATTTCAGCCTCGGGAAAAATATGATCAATGTGGCCTAATGGTGCGGATTGACAGTCGGAATTGGATAAAAGTTTCCACGGAATATGAAAGCGAACAAGCTAGTCGGCTTGGTTCTGTGGTGACCAATTTCGGATATTCTGATTGGGCAACGCAAGACATTTCTTCAGAATACCGCGAAATGTGGTATCGCATCAGTAAACGGGGGAGCGATTTTCTGCTAGAGAATTCTTATGATGGGCAGGCTTGGCTGCAAATGCGGATCACACACTTACACAAGATAGCCGACGATTGCCAAATCGGAGTGTATGCCTGCAGCCCAATAGGCAAAGCGTTTCGCTGTTGTTTCAAAACCTTGGAAATCTCAGACAATCAGTGGCTGGCAATACCAGAAGCCAGCTAATAACTGTATGCACCCGACTGGCACTTATGCGCCTTAACGCCTGGCTTGTTGTGGTTCACGGCTTGTCTGTCTTATGCTAGAGTTTCATAATTACCCAAAGCTAATGAGGCAAAAAATAATGACGGACAAAAATAAGCCAGAAGAAGTTCAAGAGGCAATGATTTCAGTGGGAGTGGGTACAGCGATTGGAGCTAGTGCATCGGCAGTGGTTGGGGGTATGGGACTTGCTGTAGGAGGAACTGCTCTAGGCGTCGGCATGGCTCCAGTAGCAGCAGCAGGAGCAGTGGTCGGCACGGCAGTTTACGGAACCAAAAAAGCAATAGAAGAACAAGACGCAACTGCAATTGGAGCAGCAGCAATTGGTGCGGGTGCTGGAGCCGGTATATCAGCATTGGTTGGGGGTATGGGATTAGCAGTAGGGGGGACGGCAGTTGCAGTTACAATGGCTCCCGTAGCGGCAGTAGGAGCAGTAATTGGTTTGGCTGGGTATGGTATCTCTAAATTATTCACTGAGTAAGTAATGGCTAAACGGAAAAGACAGTCCCCCAATGCTGCTCAAAAATTAGTAAGAGGAGCAATTCGGGATTTTATTAATCAGCTTAATGGCATAGTTATTGAGCCTGAGATAAATTCTCCTGTAAAGGGTACAGAGGCTTGGTATCGGGACAAACTGGCTGGGGAATTAGGAGGAAAAACCGAGGTTTACATTGATAAGGTAGGTAGAATAGATGTCTTAACTAATACTGAAATAATTGAAGTTAAAAATACAAAAGGCTGGAAATCAGCGATCGGGCAAATAAAGAGTTATGGACAGTATTATCCCAAGCATAAAATGAGAGTTCACCTATTTGGGAAATTGACTGAGAGTAAACTAGAAACTATTCAGAGAGTATGTAAACTAGAAGGTATAACTCTAACTTGGGAATAGTATGATCGCTGCTCTGGTAGGGTGCGTTCCCTGATGCGGGTCCTACCGCTGCAGCGATCGATTTTCAGGAAACCCAACATCCTTACCTGTGACTATGAAAGGGTATAATAAGTTTACTTAAGGTCATCAAAGAGGTAACAAAACCTTAATGGAAAGTCGTATCCATATCAATCCAGATATTTGTAATGGAAGACCTGTTATAGCTGGAACCCGAATTCCTGTGCAAACAGTTATGGAATTTTTGGGAGCAGGGGATTCTATTGAAGAAGTCCTTGAAGAATATCCTTCTCTGAATCGAGAAGATATTTATGCCTGTAGGCAATTTGCAGCAAGATTGATGGCGAATCACTATGAAGTCAGAAAAATTGCATGAATGGTTTTTTCTTCGATGAAAATTTACCAGCTAAAATCCTCTTCACTCCATCTTTACCGATCATTTTTAGGGAGAAGTCCAAGTGATACGGAAATTTGGCAATATGCAAAGGATAAAAAACTGGTTATTGTTACGAAAGATACAGACTTTTCCGATCAACTAATGCTTAATTTTTTTTGCACCTAAAGTAGTACATCTCCGTTTTGGCAATATACGAAAACGAGAATTTCATCAGTTTTTAGCTCGTATTTGGCCAGAAGTTGAAGCTTTGGTTATTGAACATAAATTAGTTAATGTCTATTTAGATAGAATTGAAGCATTTAGATAATTTTTCCTAACATTCATTGCGATATCGCTAAGGTGGGTAATGCCTGCCTTACTCTAGGGAAAGTCCAGTAATAATATCTTCTGGGGGAATCCCAGCCTGAATTAAAGTGGTTGTTAATCCTTCTTCAAGATTATCATCTTCAATGACAATTTTATTTTTCAATAAACGAGCGTGAAATAAAATTGTATTAATCCACGCTTCTTTTTCCCAACCAGTCATAATTATTAAAAAGTTGCCTGATTCTGGATCACAAACTGGGGTAATTTTAAGGGTTTGTAATCGAGGTTGCATCGCCGATTCTTTTCTGATAACTTGAGTCAGAATATCGGCATAATTTACTGTGTTATCCATTCGCAAATTATCTCCTTTTGAGGATTATAAATAATTAAATTGATTCTATTACGTTTAATAACCAGTTGGAAAATAGCTTTTTTGAAGTGTTTTAAATAAACCGCTTGACTAATGCCCAAAAAAAGTTTTCTTGGTTCTTCGTTACCTGGTATGGTTCGATAGGGGGGCATAAATCGACTAAATCCTTATCTGGCAAGAGACTTAATTGATTAGTTCGCTCTAGATCAAAAATAATTGACAAAAATCGCCAAATGCTTTTCTATATAAGGGTTCCATCCCTTATAACCCCCCTCCATTGCATAACACAAACCGAAGAGCCAAAA
>NZ_JAPZRB010000081.1:0-8541 GCF_027531105.1 Microcystis sp. LE18-22.4A | reverse complement strand
AGCGTCGGGTTTTGAAGGGTTGTCATCCGTTGTCATAATTGTACCAGAAGGCAATTGATAGCCTGTTAAATTCCCTTGTTTCCACCACCTCCAAGCCGTTCGATAACTTATTCCTGTTTTTTTTGCCTAGTCTGATAGTTTCATGTCTATATATTACCTTACCTGACTATATCTGACTATATTTGTATTGAAACTTTACAATACTAAATCCGGTTATTAAAAACTGATTATTTATTCTCTCTTTTGCATGAGTGCCTGTCCTAATATGTAGCCTATACTCAACGGATTTAGTATTAGTTGAATAATCTTTGCAGAAAAGTGCTTCGATCCCGCAGGAAAACCTGAGCGCAATTGCGCCCCGGCATTCCCGAAATTGAGCCGCCGGGGTGAGTTCCTGCCCCAGTTAAATAAAGGTGTTTAATTGGGGTTTTGTAGTTAGCTATTTCCGGCAAAGGACGCAGGAAAATCATCTGATCTAAGGTCATATCAAGATGATAGTAATTACCTTTATAGGAACCCAAACGATTAGCTAATTCGGCCGGACTTTCCACCCGACGGGCAATAATGGCGGATTTGAGATTTGGGGCATAATCGGCCAGTTTATCAAGAACTCGATCGGCCACGCGATTTTTTAATTCTTCCGTCCATCCCGTGCCGTTTAATCCTGTTCCCTCGGCCCCGGCAATCTGATAGGGGGCAAAAAATTCGATCCAGAGGGTATGCTTACCTTGGGGAGCCATGGAGGGATCGAGAATAGTGGGTACATCTAGGTACATCGAGGGATTTTCGTCGGGAATCTGCCCCAAAATCGTTAAAGCGTGGGCCTGTTCAACGTGACGCACGGAATCGGCGATGAGAATCGTTCCCTGTAAATACTCCTCTTTGTGATCGTAAGCCTCGAACCTTGGTGCTTCGGCGAGGGCGCAATCAATTTTAAGAATTGTTTCATTGTTATTGACAATTCGCCGTTCTACCCTTTCTCGCAATTCTGGATCGGCGGCATCCACATCGGCGGGGGCGACTAACTGTAAAAAGACTCGTCTAGCGTCAATATTAGAGATAACACCCGCTTTTGCCAGATATTCTTGTCCAGAGTCCACTCTAACCCCGATCGCTTTTCCTTCCTCGATTAGAATCTGTTTAACCTTCTGCTCGGTTAAAATTACCCCACCGAGACTGACAACACATTTCACCAGAGCCTCGGTTAGTGCGCCTGTACCACCACGAGGGCGAGCCACCCCGGGAGAATGACGCATCGCCATCATCATCATCCCGGAGGTAATGCCTTTTTGGGAGGGAGGAGCGCCAATTTCCGCCGCTAGACGAGCCAGGGGTGCTTTCACAAATTCGCTCTCAAACCACTCATTGAGGACATCTTCGGGGGAAGTAATCATCGTGCGGATGAAGTCGAGCAGTTTCTTTTTCGAGCCGATCGCTTTCCAGACACTAGCTAAGGCACTAGAGTTATAATTGCGGGCGATTCTGAGCAAATCTTGGGGCGGAGCGTTAAACCAAGGCCCAATCGCATTCATCAACTGTCCCCAATAGTCGATAAACTGAAGGTAGCGATCGGCATCTCGCGGACAAAACTGGGCAATTGCGGCGTGAGTTTTTTCCAGAGAGCGATAGGAAAGAAAATATTGGCCAGAGGGATGGGGACAGAAAACGGTAGGATCGAAGAATAAATACTCTAATCCGTGGCGTTTTAGCTCCAATTCCTCAATTACCGGTCCCAAAAAAATAAATTCGTGATCGATCGCACAGAGATTAAACTTAAAATCGGGGGCTAGATCTGGGATAACCGCTTCTGTGGTAGCCGCTCCTCCTGGTACGCTACGCTGTTCCAGAAGGAGGACACGATAACCAGCTTTGAGGAGATAGGCGGCACAAACTAAACCATTATGCCCCGCACCGATGAGGATGACATCGTAACTTTCCATGCAGTTTCAAAAATTCCTATTTTTAATTTTGCGCTTTTCTTGACTCTAATATGTTAAAAATAGTTAAAGATTCGCTGCTGTCAGCAGATTTCAGCGAGTCCTTATGAGTGAGCAGGTAGAAAACATTTAATTTTTCCTTTTTTTTATGAGTTCTTCCATCAAAGTTATGCAACCATCGGGTATTTTAGATGGCAACCAAGCCAGCGAATTTCGCCAAGAAATTGCCGAAGCCGTGCAGGGAGGGTCAGAGGTTATTATCGTTGATTTCAAGAATGTCACCTTTATGGATAGTTCTGGTTTAGGGGCGCTAGTTTTATCCTTAAAAACCGTGCGTTCTGCGGGGGGTAAACTATTGATCTGCTCGATTAATGAGCAGATAAAAATGTTGTTTGAATTAACCGATATGGATCGAGTTTTTGAAATTTTTAATAACCGAGAAGAATTAGAACAAAAAATCCTCGGAAGTTAATTAAGTAGTCGTGGAAAATTAATTTATTGGTTGGGATAGGCAAAAGGCAAGAGGCACTCATGCAAAAGCTTGATCGAAATGTGTAATTAATTTTGCTTAGGTACTTAACGAAAATCCACCTGCATGATCGAAAGATCATCCCTAAAATTACCATCAAATTGTAAAGCTTGAATTTTTTCAATAAAATTATCGAGATTTTTAGCAGAATTACAGTGATAATTTCGTAAAGATTGAATAAAGTTTTCTAGTCCCCACATCCTACCATCAGCACAATCGATCTCGTAAATTCCATCGCTAAAAAGATAAAGGCTACTGGAGAAATTCAGGGATTGAACCTGATTGATATATTCTGCTTCCGGAAACATCCCGATGGGAAAACCGGGGGCTTTCAGTCTGGTTTCAATCATCTGTCCAAAAGGTTTTTGAGTCAGGAGAACTGCCGGGGGATGACCGGCACTGGCATAGGTTAACTGTTGTTGTTTCTGATCATAAATTCCGTACCAGATAGTAAAATATTTATCATTCTTAGGACTGATTTGATAAACTTGATTTAACCCATGTAAAACCTGATTAGGTTGATAGTAATTCACCTGAGTTAAACCACGAGAACGGAGTAAATTAATCACCGAAAGGGAAGGTAAAGCCGCTCGCAAACCATGGCCAGCCACATCTAAAAGATATAACATCAAATGGTCATTATCTAACCAATAATAATCAAATCCATCCCCCCCCAATCGACGAGAAGGAAGGAAGCGAAAATCGATAGCAAGTTTTGGAGAAATAAAAGGTTCTGGTAACAGCGATCGCACATATTCCGCCGCTTCCGCTAACTCCATTTCTAGTAATTGTTTTTGCGCTTGCAGATCATGACTTAATTGATGCAAACGAATTCCCGCCCGCACGCGCGCTCTTAACTCATTAATCTCGATCGGTTTACACAAAAAATCATCTGCCCCCGCATCCAATCCCTTGACCCGATCCTCCACCGATCCCAAAGAAGTTAAGAGGATAAAAAAAGTCGTTGACAGTTGGGGATTGAGCTTAATTTGCCGGCAAACTTCCAACCCATCGATCCCCGGCATCATCCAATCACAAATAATCATCGCTGGTTTTAGTTGCCCCGCTTGCTTTAATCCTTCTTCCCCATCACTGGCAATAAAAACCTCGTATTCCTTCCGCAAAGCGCGGCTCAAAAACGTTTGAATTACTCCATCATCATCAATTACTAGAATTCGTACCATCTTTTTTGTGACTTGACTATCTCAATCTTACTGCCTACCCCCGACTCCCTGACAGATGACTTTGCTTGTCCCTCAACCAGGGATTAAATCCAGAATCGAGCTAACACATCAGTCATAGTTTGGGAAAAATGGTATAACTTCTAGCGTAAGGCATTGGAGAGGTAAGCCGGGGGTGAAGATTTCTTTTCAGGTAGATAGCGATCTCAAGTCCTTAGATACCGTTTTAAAATATTTTGAGCAACTTGAACCAGCGGGCATTCCCCAAAAAGACTGGCTCCAGTGTCAGCTTGCTCTTGCCGAAGGTTTTACCAATGCAGTCCGTCACGCTCACCGACACCTACCTCCCGAAATCCCGATCGAGATCGAGATCGAGATTACCCGATCCCAGATGGAAATTCGCATCTGGGATCGGGGTTCCGCCTTCGATTTAGAGGACTTTATCGAGAAAAACGCCTATCATGACTATAGTTTCTCTGGTCATGGGCAAGGACTGCCGATCCTCCAAAAAATCGCCGATCAACTCAGTTATACTCGCAGCGAAGATCAGCGCAACTGTCTGTTAATTATTAAACAATTTTCCCGCCATGAATCCGATCGCGCCCCTCGTTTCTCCTAGTTGGTTAGTGACTAATCTCGATCGCCCCGATCTGATGGTTATTGACTGTCGTTTTCAATTAAATGATCCCGATCTCGGTTATCAAGAGTATTTAGCCAATCATATTGAAAATGCCTTCTATTTACACCTCGATCGCGATTTATCGGCTCCCGTTGCCCGTCATGGCGGCCGTCATCCTTTACCGAATCCGCAGACGATAGCCGCTAAATTAAGCTCTTTAGGGGTGATTTCCGGCCAAACTCATGTCATCGCCTACGATGCCTCCCGTTTTGCCTTTGCCAGTCGTCTCTGGTGGTTATTACGTTATCTGGGCCATGAACGAGTCAGCATTCTCGATGGTGGTTGGCAAAATTGGTTAAATGCCGGTTATCCCGTCTCCAATCAGATACCTGTGCCGAAAACCGGCGCTTTTCTCCCCCAAGTTCAACAGGATTGGGTAGTCACAATCGAGGAGGTAAAAAGGCAAAAAGAGCAAGCGGGAGTGGTGTTAATTGATGCCAGGGAAAGCGATCGCTATCGGGGCGAAAGGGAACCGATCGATCCGATCGCCGGCCACATCGAGGGGGCGCTTAATTATCCCTGGTTAGAAGTCACCGATAGTCAGGGTTTTTCTCAACCCCCGGCCCAGCAAAAACAACGTTGGCAAGAGCGGCAAGGCGATCGAGAAATTATCCTCTACTGTGGTTCGGGAGTGACAGCCTGTGTCAATATCCTTTCCCTTACCCTAGCCGGATACGAGAATGTTAAGCTATATTCTGGAGGTTGGAGTGATTGGTGTTCCTACCTGATCTAACCAGCCTTGTTGATACCCATCTATCGAGAAAGATTATCGAAATGACCTAATTACTGTACAATCTCCCTATTATCACTTTTAATTATTCCGAAACTATTATCTAGTTTGTCTCCTAGACAAAAAAGCTAATTTTTATTTTAGTTGCTATCTTTTTGCTCTCAAATCACCGCTATTCCTCAAAGAATAGTCGTTTTCCCCCGTAAAATTACTTTTTAGTAATTTTATAGTTAAACTCTATAAAAAATTAGGTATGTATTTTGTATGACAGAAGCCGGTCTTTGTCATTGTAATGGTGGCGGCCGTCCGAAAGATCGCCTTTCGATTTTTGTGGATGGCAATAATATGTTTTATGCTCAACAAAAAAATGGTTGGTTTTTTGACCCGCGTAAGGTGTTAAATTACTTCACCAACGACCCGAATATTATGTTAATTAATGCCTTTTGGTACACGGGTTTAAAAGATTCCCAAGATCAAAGAGGTTTTCGCGATGCTTTAATTAGTTTGGGTTATACGGTGAGAACAAAAATTTTGAAAGAATATTATGATGATAGTTCTGGTCGTTTTTCCCAGAAAGCTAATTTAGATATCGAAATTGTCGTCGATATGTTTAATACCGTCGATCAATACGATCGAGTGATTTTATTTAGCGGTGATGGCGATTTTGAACGAGCGATCGAACTATTGCGCTCTAAAAATACTCATATTACTGTAGTTTCTACGGAAGGGATGATCGCTAGGGAATTGCGAAATGCCACCGATCGCTATATTGACCTGAATGATATTCGCAAAGATATCGAAAAAAGTGATTATTAACCGGCCGTTTTGTCTTTAAACCGGCTATTTATCCCATTTTTCTTTATTGGTATTCCTCACCCCAATCCTTCTCCCAGAAGGGGATAGGTGAGGGAATTAACCATCTCTTGTTTATTTTTCCTTGAGTCGAAATAGTAAAAACTGATTGACCTGATTCGGATTAAAATTATCATCACTGACTAAAATCAAAGAGCGACTGCCATCAGCTAATCTTGGACCGAGGGTCATTCCTTCCAAATTATCTAAATCAATCCCTAAAGTCCCTAAATCTAGTAATAATTTTTTCCGCAAGGGTTGCACCTGTAAAGCTTCTAATTCTCCCGGTATCCGAGCAATTTTCGAGGTATCGGTGGCACTCCCATTAACTACCTGAAATAGTTTCGCTCCAAAACCTTCTAAACCAAAAGTTCGCTCTAAACTGAGAAAATAACCCTCTTTTTCTAAAGCTAATAATTCCGTTAAACCGTAGTATCTCGCAGCACTGGGTGGCTCATCTAACACATACAATTGTTCTGATACTAACACAGGCGCACCAATCGGATCAATAACATAATGAAGAAGTCGCACTCTGAGATTTTCTGCTCTTTTTCCCGTGGGACTATCTTGAATTAAAGCGTTTTCTGTGGCAGTAAACAAACGAAAAGGATCGTCTTTGAGAGTGCTGGTAATCCCTAAAGTTAAGGATTCAAACCCTAAATTATCCTCTATTCCTTTTTGATTGGTATCATCTGGTAAAAAGCGATTAGGAATTAACAAAGACTCCTTTAATTGTCCCTGCAAATCAAATTCAGCAATAAAAGGAGCAATTCCCTGTTTAACCGCACCTTCACTGGAAATAAACAAAGTTTGTCGGGGCGAAAAAGCGATACCTTCCGGGTCGATCGATCCCTTTTTAAACGTTTCTCCCTTGCCATCTTTTAGGAACGTGACTGCCTCTAAATTCACTTTTTCGATTTTTTCACCATTTATCTGCAAACTAGCCCGATAAAAGCGGGCCGGAGCTTTCTGAGAACGATCATCACTGAGGAGATAAAAGCGGTTATTGGCACGATCGTATGTAATTGCCGATAATCCCCCCACCCTTGTCCCTTGATAATCCGCTTGTGGCAATTGATATTCTCCCAAAAACTCGACCGAGAGGGGTAGAAACATTCGTTGTTCTGCTAAAACTTGCGGGGAGACACCACAGGCCCCCAGACTAAAGGTTACAATCAAACTAGCAATTAAACCCAAAATTGGGAAACGCAAATTTTCGGCAGTCAGTCTCTTATAGAATCGATCGATCACAAAATATCATCCTCTACTACGCTCCTATCAATCTATTATGCTACGTTTTTCTCTCAGTTTATGGCTCTGTTTGATCGCTACTTCCCTTCCTCTCCTAGCACAAACAGAAACCCCTGCACCCAATCCCCTCGAAACTCCCCTAAAAAGTCCTTTATTACCCGCAATCGATCGCCCTTTAACTCCCTTGGAGCGTCGTCAACTGTTATTATACATCGATCAACGCGATGCTGAAGCTCAAGCTAAATACGATGCCGGATTAAATGAGGAAGCTTTTCCTATCTGGTATGAAGTGATTAAATTAAATCGTTATTTAGGAGCAAAAGAAGAAGTAAAATCTTTGGGAAAAGTGGGGTTAGCAGCTTGGAATCGAGATCGAACCGAGGATGTTAAATTAATTACTGCTCGTTTAAAAGCTCTGCAACAAACTGCGGAAACTAACCAGACAATGGACGGGGAATTATTAGCATTACTAGGTACATCCTATCAACAGGTACGAGCTTTTAATGAGGCGATAATTATCTATGATAAAATCCTAGCTAATGCCAGACAATCTGGTGATAATCTGGCAGTAGAAGCAACTTTAAATAAACTTGGTCAAATTCATTTATCCCGTTTTGATTATCAAAAAGCAGCTCCAGTCTATGAGGAATTATTAACTATTTCTAAGGCGCAGAATAATTCTTTAACTCAAGGAATTTATTTGCAAAGACTAGCAGAAATTTATCGAGAATCTCTGCAACCAGCTAACGCCGTAAAAATTAAAGAAGAAATAGCTGAAACCCAAATCAGAAATCAGCAAATACAGTTAATCCCCGCTCTAAAAATTCAAATTGGTTTAGATTACCAAGCTTTAAAAGATGCAAATAAAGCCAGCCAAAACTTTCAAGAAGCCTATTCTCTCGCTTTTGCTTTACAACAGTACGGCACCGCAGGAGAAGCTTTAAATAAGTTGGCCGAACTCTATAAAAGTTATCAACAGGTAGATTATGCTTTACAAATATATCAAGAATTAATTAAAGTCCATGAATTGGGTTATAATTACTACGGTTTAATGAATACCTACGATCAAATCGGTCAAATTTATCTAGAGAAAAAAAATTATCCCCAAGCTTTACTCGCTTTCCAAAAAGGTGCGGAATTAGCCCAAGCTATCCGTTATCGTGAACAATATTTTCAAACCCAAATCACCCAAGTTAATCAAGCAATAAATAATCCTGAACAGTGATCTTTAAGTCTTTGAATAGTTAGGGCTTGCTGAATAAATCTAAAAACCTTGTTGGATAAGACTTTTGGACTTTTTTCCCCTCAAAAAGTACCAGATATGGGAGTGATCAGGGGTAAATTCAGGGACTTTTTCCCTGAAAATTAGGTAATTGACCCCC
>NZ_JAPZRB010000105.1:0-1491 GCF_027531105.1 Microcystis sp. LE18-22.4A | reverse complement strand
GAACCCTTATATAGAAAGGCATTTAGCGATTTTTGTCAATTGTTTTTGCTCTAGAGCGAACTAATCAATTAAGTCTCTTGCCAGATAAGGATTTAGTCGATTTATGCCCCCCTATCGAACCATACCAAGTAACGAAGAACCGAGTAATTTTGAGTGAGTTACCAGTGCTATCTTGTATATAATTGATTCCGGTGTCACCCAAGTTACGGTTTACTACCGCATTGGATAGATTTTTTGAGTAGTCGGTAGAGTTTGGATTAAACCTAACTCTAAAGGAGGAAGGTCCAAGAATGTAAATCTTGATTTGAATACTATTGCTCGATGCTGCCGTCAAGAGGAATGACTTTTCTTGGGCATCGTAAGACCAATTTGCGATGTTGCCAATTGGTCGCCAAGGATTGTTTCCGCCAGAAGGAGCAGGCGTAAATTCATTGGTCTGCACAAATCCGTAGTTAATCATAAACTTCTAACCTCTTTTGTTCAAATTAAAACTGCTATAGTCATTTCAATTAAGATTGACAATATCAATCCCAGAGTTCATAAAGGTTTTGTCGGTCTAGAGTATATCAGACTTATCTGAAATGACTATAAAGTGGAACCCGCTAACTACATAGGGCTTGCTGACAATTAGTGTAAGCTTTGCTAGAAAACGGTTTAGGGATTTTTTTAGTCAAACAAGTGCAAGAGACAAACGTTGAGAAATCGATCTGAGGAACTCAAAACCCCTGCACTTTCTATCTTCGATCTCGAAGGTTCCGTTTCCAGACCTGCGAGGTCATTCTGTTATTCTGATGTCCCGGACTAACGACTGGCTACTGACTACTAACCCCACCAACAAACTCCTTCAGCAAACCCAACACATTATACGGAAAGTTTCTGAGATTATTCCAGTTCGGCATGATCTCAGAAAGTCTTCCCCATATCACACTCAAAAGCTTTAAGTAGATTCCTGAAAATAAGCTGAAATAACAGAACTCTTCTGAGGGTATAGCGACAATTCTTCGATCTGGTTTCACTTCTCCACAAAAATTTACAATTATTCCAACTCATTACCCAGTAGTTTCCCCAGGGGTTTCGATCCCCCCGGCCCCCTAGGGTTGATTCATTTAAATTAAGTACAGCTGATTTTGAGTCAATAAATTTGAATGAAAATTCTCAAGTTTATCTTTTTCTAATCAAAATAGTTAGTCACAATAACTAATCTTTAATCCTCTGCCAATATTTATTATGAAGAGATTGATAAAGCTTGTTCCCAAGCCACTAAAAGCCTATCTCTCTTCAAATTTTCTGAGAGTACATCCTGTTAATTTAGCTAATTTTTCTGCTTCTTACGTCGATAAAACTATCAGGTTTTCCCAACGTTCAGCTAACCACCTCTGTCCCTCTGTTATTGAGAGAAAACCCAAACCTCTGAAAAGATTCAATCCTATAGTTGTGAGAATTGACCAATTGCTGGCCGCTTGAAAATCACTTATCTCGCTTTTATCTTCC
>NZ_JAPZRB010000194.1:0-10806 GCF_027531105.1 Microcystis sp. LE18-22.4A | reverse complement strand
CTGGACTTCCCCCATACAGAAATACTAAAAAATTAACAAAACCCTTACTGCCTGGAGCTTCTCAGAAAAAATTGAAAAGACGCTACTGGGTACATTTTCCCTTTGAAAATGGCTGTACCGTTGACTGTATCTAGAGTAGAGCGATTCCGTAGAGTTGGCTGTATAGTGATCGCTAACCTTATTGTAACAGATGGTGTCATTAATCTCTAGAGTCAGCGATTCCCTCGGTAGCCATGTTTTTGATGGTTTTCTGCCTGGAAACAAGCTATAATGGTCGAAGGGTCAAATTTGAAAAATTTTGCCTCAAACCCTGTCTGCGTAAGGATTTCAGGAGTTTGTACCCAGTAGTTTATTAGTATTACATTGCTTTAACTCAGGCTCTGTAAGACTTTGAGCCATAGCTAGTATATTTATACAGGGGAAGTTCAGGAATTAGCAGAGAGAAAAAGACACATGGATGTAGTTGGGTTTCCTTTCGTCAACCCAACCTACAAGATCGGCGATCGCACTATCAACAGGGAGATTAAAGATCGACAGGGAGAAGCCGCTTCTCTAGGCAGTTTAGGACTCGCTTACCGTTCCCTCGGACAGTATCCGAAGGCGATTGATTTCTATCAACAGTCTTTAGCCATCCAGCAGAAGATCGGCGATCGCACTGTGGGGAATCAACCAGATATGATACAACTCCTGTCGGTTTAGATAATGACGACCGGATTTGCCCCATTAATGTTGTAACCCTCTAGTTGGAGGATGGCATCAGTGGCTGCCTGGAAGCCAGCAACCCCGTTATTGAGGGCGATGAACGTTCCACTCTGACCTGTTACCTTAAAGGCGGCTGCAGTATTAGCCCCAAAGACCGCATTGGTGAGGACGGCTTGAATGGCAGCTTGCGATAAACTGGCAGCAGTCCCTTTCGATGCAGTCAGCGAGACTGCTGGGATCGCTGATGGGGCATTGATGCGATCGGGAGAAGCCCCGCTACCACTGTAATCTTTGACGACATCGAAGCTGGCGAGGAGAGACTCAGTAAGGGCATTATAGGTGAAAGTATCTTGTCCTGTGCCGCCCGTCAGGATGTCTTTTCCTTGACCTCCTACGAGGATATCGTTGCCGATTCCCCCATTCAGGCTGTCGTTGCCGCTGCCTCCACTCAGGGAATTATTCAGGCTGTTACCCGTCAAGGTATCATTTAGGCTGCCGCCCGTGATGTTTTCAAAGGCGCTGGCGCTAGTTAAGGTGAGAGTGAGATTGCCAGGGGTGACGACTTGGGCAGCCGTACTTCCCAGATTGGCATTGACGGCTTTCGTTGTCGTGTCGGCAAAGTTCAAGGTATCGATCCCCGCTCCATCCGTGAGGCGATCGCTTCCCAACACAGTATCAGTGTCAAAATTATAGGCATCGTTGCCACTTCCACCATCGAGGGTGTCGTTGCCACCGCCTCCACTGAGAGAGTCGTTGCCGTTCCCCCCTGACAGGGAATTATTCAGGCTGTTACCCGTCAAGGTATCATTTAGGCTGCCGCCCGTGATGTTTTCAAAGGCGCTGGCGCTAGTTAAGGTGAGAGTGAGATTGCCAGGGGTGACGACTTGGGCAGATGTACTTCCCAGATTGACGCTGACGGTTTTCGTTGTCGTGCTGGCAAAGTTCAAGGTATCGATCCCCGCCCCATCCGTGAGGCGATCGCTTCCCAACACAGTATCAGTATCAAAATTATAGGTATCGTTGCCATCGCCTCCAGTCAGGATGTTGTTGCCAGAATTGCCAGTAATCTTGTTGTTGAGGCCATTGCCTGTGCCGTTAATATTGCCTGTCCCTGTTAGGGTCAGGTTTTCTAGGTTCAGGAGAATTTCCAGACTGTAAGTAATTGGGGATTGGACAGTATCGATACCTTCGTTGACGTTTTCAATGATGGCATCGCCCAGACTGCTAACGACATAAGTATCGTTACCGTTACCCCCTCGCATACTATCAAAGCTGACTCCACCATCGAGGGTATCGTTGCCTGATCCACCGATGAGGGTATCGTTGCCTCCCAGACCTAATAAATTACTGTGGAGACCCAATGCCTCAAGGGTGTCGTTGTCGGCAGTTCCTTGTAGGGTGATGTAGGTCATTTCTGCTGTTCCGAATCCGTAGTTGGAGACATTAGGTTCTTGACCCGTGCCATTCGAGCCATTCAGACCTGGATAACCATTTTCACTGTATCCGCCATTACCTCGACCGCCACTGCCGCCACTGCCGCCAGCACCGCCGAGACTTTGATTGTCTGCAAAAGTGCTTTTAGTACCGCTTAAACTGCCCTCGTTGAAAATCGCACCACCTTGGGCATTGCCGCCGTCACCACCATCACCACCATCACCGCCATCTTGTAAGAACGACCGTGGGTTAGCAGCAGCCCCGTTAGCACCCCTGCCACCATTACCGCCTCGGGCAATATTTCTCAGGAAGCTACTACCACTGATATCGATTACTCCTTCGACGGAATTATAGATTGCACCACCAAAAGCAGGACCGCCATCGCCTCCATCACCTCCATCCTGCCCGTAGCCACCAGGAGACGAACCAAAGTGTCCAACCAGTCCCTGAGCGAGGTTATCCGAGAACGTGCTGTCAATAATTCCGATAATGCCTCCATCGGCATTATAGATAGCACCCCCTTTACCCCCTGTACTCTTATTATTGCTCACAGTAACCTTACTGAGGTTGACGGTTCCTTGGTTATAAATCGCTCCACCATTTGCCCCAGCTGCCAAACCATTACTGATCGTTAAATCAGAAAGCTTGAGGGCAACATTGGGAGAGACCTCAAAAGTCCGGTCAATGCTCTTGGCATCAATGATCGTGAGACCAGCACCCAAACCAACAATGTTCAGGTTAGCCAAGATATCGAAATCGCCAGCTTCCGTTCCCGCCCCCTGAAGATTCAAAGTGTAAGTTCCCGCACCTAAGACAATCGTGTTATTGCCTGGACTGTTGTTGTTGGCAAGGATAGCTTCTCGCAGGGAAATCAACCCATCCAAAGGATTGACAACATCCGCAAATGTCGTAACAACAATTCCATTGGTTGTAGCCGCTAGATTGGTTGATAACGATTCCGAATTAAAAGAAGTAAATTCACCTGCAAGGGGCTGTTTTTGAACAGTTGCTATTGAAGAAACAACTGGCAAATTTAATTGTTCAAATTGGGGGGAAGTTATCTGAAATTTACCCTCTGAGGATAAATAGACATTCATTCGTGATTCCCTGGCATTATCTAGAATGTCTAAGTAGTCCAATTCATCTATGAATGTCAGTTGAAGTTGTGGAGAATATGTCATGATGCACGTCACCTCCTTCTTGCGCCTTTTCTTTATAAATATCCGCTACAATGAATCTTTAGTGAACTCCACGAGTATAATCCTAATTCCACTGGCTTCTTCGCCGCCATATCATGATAGTGATCTGCCTCTTTACAGTAACGTCTGTCTTGGTAGGCTTTTTTATCAAACTCGTAGAGAAATTGGATTATTCTGTTTGCCCATTCTGTTTTATACGTCAAAGACAGTATTGTCCCTCTTTTTCCAGGTATGTAATCCCTACTTTGTTCATCGTAATCTTTGTAGGCATCAATCATAGTTTGTAACGAAGCTTCGTATCGATACTGACCTGATGCAGTCTCAGGAAATATGAGAAACCCTGTTAAGAGAGATACACTACAGACTATAACAGGTGCTACAGTTCTAGGATTAATCATAACAACCTCCCACAGAACCTACTTTAATTATCCCACCCTAGCCAAAGGCAAAGCGTTAATTTTTCATTAAGTAACGTCCATTCAGAACCCCGGTTCGCGCGTTCACAATGAGACTGAAACCCTTGTGATCCCGTAGGCGAGAAGCCCTAAAAAATCCTTAACCGAGAGGTATTGAATTCCGCAGAGGCAATAATTTAATCAATTTAAGCTATAGTGGAAGACACCACCAGCGCAGAAATTGCGATGCTAAACCCTGTTTAAAAGGCATAAAAAAACAGGGAGCAGGGAGTAGGGAACGGGTAGTTAATCATACTATCAAAAGCGGATTTGGTATAACTCTCGATCACTTAAAATCAAGAGGCTCTCTTGGGTTTCGTGTGATAAGCAAAATTTATGACTTTTAAAACGGTCTCTGGATAAGGCTTTCAGGGCTTACTTACCCAAGACGCTATCAAGAATACCCACATTTTCCCACAAAGTACAAGAGAACCAATCAAGATTATCCCCTAGTTTTTAACTCCCGACATTTGCCGCATTTCTAAATACACTAACAAAGCGTTAATATCGGCTGGATTGACTCCGCCAATTCGCGAGGCTTGGCCGATGGTGGCGGGTTTAATTTTTGTTAATTTTTCCCGGGATTCCATTGACAAAGTTTCGATTTTCATGTAGTCAATATCGGGGGATAAATGACGGTTACTGTGGCGACTAATTTGGTCAATTTGATTTTGTTGTCGTTTCAGATAACCGGAATATTTAATCTCAATTTCTACCCCTTCTCTTTCGGCTAAATTTAAATCGGGATTACCTAAACCATAGCGATCGAGATCGAGATAATGGAAGCTAGGACGACGCAGTAAATCCGCTAAAGAGAGAGAACCTTTGATTTTTTGTTCCGTATCCTTAACGATGGCGATTGCCACCTGATCCCGTTCTTTAATTCTCGTTTCGTGTAGGCGTTCTTTTTCAGCGATAATATTAGCTTGTTTAGTTTGGAATAATTGCCAACGCCGGTCATCAATTAAGCCAATTTCTCGCCCTAAAGGTGTTAATCTTTGATCGGCATTATCCGATCGCAATACTAAGCGATATTCGGAACGACTGGTTAACATCCGGTAAGGTTCCCGCAGATCCTTGGTACACAAATCATCGACCAAAGTTCCTAGATAACTTTCCTCCCGGGGAAAAACAATTAACTCTTTTCCTAAAGCAAACCGGGCCGCATTAATCCCCGCCACCAGTCCCTGGGCTGCCGCTTCTTCATAACCGGTTGTGCCGTTAATTTGTCCCGCACAAAATAATCCCTCAATCTTCTTCGTCATCAGGGTTGGATAACACTGAGTTGCCGGTAAATAATCGTATTCCACTGCATAGGCAGCACGCAACATCACACAGTTTTCTAAACCGGGTAAAGTCCGCAGCATTGCTAATTGAACATTTTCCGGCAGTCCCGTTGAAAAGCCTTGGATATAAAGTTCGGGAATATCGCGCCCTTCCGGTTCAATAAAAATTTGATGACTTTCTTTATCGGCAAAACGGACGATTTTATCCTCAATACTAGGACAATAACGCGGCCCTTTGGAGTCAATAAAACCGCCATAAATGGGGGATAAATGTAAATTATCTCTGATTAATTGATGAGTTGCCGCCGTGGTGCGGGTGAGATGACAGTTCATTTGTTCTCGTTCGATCCACACCTCTGGATCAAAACTAAACCAACGTACCTCGTCATCAGGCGGTTGCGGTTCCATACGGGAGTAATCCACCGAACGCTTATCCACACGGGCAGGAGTGCCAGTTTTTAGGCGATCGGTCTCGAATCCGAGACGATTTAGGGTTTCTGTTAAACCCACCGCCGCAAATTCGCCCGCGCGTCCAGCTGCCATAGACTTGCCGCCGATCCAGATTTTGCCGCCTAAAAAAGTGCCAGTGGTTAAAATGACGGCTTTAGCGGCGAAACAAGTGCCGAAATAGGTTTCTACCCCTAAAACTTGCTCATTTGCCCCTAAAATCAGGTCTGTGGCCATGGCTTCCCGAATAACCAGATTGGCTTGGGTTTCGACGATACCTTTCATCACCGCCGCGTATTCCCGTTTATCGGTTTGGGCGCGTAGGGCCCAGACTGCCGGTCCGCGAGAGGCATTAAGAACCCGTTTTTGCAGATAGGTGCGGTCGGCCATTTTGCCAATTTCGCCGCCCAAAGCGTCCACTTCATGGGTTAATTGGGATTTAGCCGGACCACCGACGGCGGGGTTACAGGGTTGCCAAGCGATTTTATCGAGATTAAGGGTGAGGAGAAGGGTACGACAACCGAGACGGGCGCAAGCTAGGGCCGCTTCACAGCCGGAATGGCCCGCCCCGACGACGATGACATCAAATTCGTCTTGAAAGTCTGCGGCTGAGGAGAAAGTCATACTCGATCGAGGGGAAAATTAATTAATCAGGCTAATATTCTAGCAATTTTTCTGAGTTTTCCCCCCAATATAATACAAGAATACTAACTAAGTCATTGACTAACACCAAAGCGATCGCATAAATCTAAAAACAATCTGTATAATCCCTATTTACCCTTGCCTTTTCAGGGCATTACTGGCTAAGTATTATAGGTGCTTATCATATCTTCACGATCGTTTAAAGATTGTAATCATGGATTTACTTGCCAATCCCGTCGCTTTGTCGCGGATACAATTTGCCGTCACCGCTATTTTCCATATGCTTTGGCCGGTGTTAACCACTGGTATGGGCATTTATCTAGTCATTGTCGAAGGATTATGGCTAAAAACCCGCAATCCTGACTACTATCATCACGCTCGCTTCTGGGCAAAACTCTACATTCTCA
Organism: Microcystis sp. LE18-22.4A; assembly: GCF_027531105.1. Taxonomy (NCBI): domain Bacteria; kingdom Bacillati; phylum Cyanobacteriota; class Cyanophyceae; order Chroococcales; family Microcystaceae; genus Microcystis; species Microcystis sp. LE18-22.4A. The sequence goes on along the minus strand of NZ_JAPZRB010000194.1, from coordinate 4,234 downwards.
ATTTCGGCATTGGAGTTGCTTCTGGTTTACCCATGGCCTTCCAGTTTGGCATGAATTGGGCGCCTTTTTCGGAAGCGGTGGGGGACTTTTTCGGAACTATCCTCGGTTTCGAGGGAACCATGGCCTTTATGCTAGAGGCTAGTTTTCTGGGAATTATGTTGTTTGGTTGGGGACGAGTTCCCCCTTTAATTCACTTCCTAGCGACAATTCTCGTCGCTTTCGGGGCTAATCTTTCCACTTTCTGGATTCTAACCGCTAATTCTTGGCTGCAAACCCCCGCCGGCGGCATTTTCGTGGATGGTAAATTTATCGTTCAGGATTACCTACAAGCGATTCTCAATCCCTTCATGGTTAATAGTTTCCTGCATATGTTTTTCGCTACTCTGGAAACTTCTTTATTCGTCATTGGTGGGATTAGTGCTTGGTATTTGCTCAATAAACGTCACATTAGCTTTTTTAGTCGTTCTCTCAAAATTGTTCTTACTCTAGCGATTGTTATCGCCCCCTTGCAAATTTTTGTCGGTCATCTTAGTGCCGAACAAGTGTATCACTATCAACCGGCTAAATTAGCCGCTATGGAAGCACAATGGGAAACCATTCCCGCGGGAGAAACTGCCGGTTGGAGTTTGGTCGCTTTACCCAAGGATAAAGCGGAGACAAATAGCTGGGAAGTGAAGATTCCTAATGCTTTGGGTTATCTTTTGGAGTTAAAACCCAAGTTATCGGAACCTGTTCTCGGCTTAAAAACGTGGAAATACGAAGACAGACCGCACATGGTGGGGCTAATCTATTATTCCTTCCGGATTATGGTCGCTATCGGTCTTTTTCTCGCTTCTTTAATGACTGTAACTGTCGGGCAATGGCTGCGCGGTCAACTGAGTAACGAAAAAATCGACAGTCAAAAATGGTTACTGCGCGCTTGGGTTTTTGCGGCCCCTCTGGGTTATCTTGCGGTTGAAACCGGTTGGATTGTCCGTTGTGTCGGTCGTCAACCCTGGACAGTTTACAATCAAATCCGGACAGTGGATGCTGCTTCTAAACTGCCCGCAGGCGAGATTTTAACCTCTTTAATCGGAATTACGGCGATTTATGTCTTTTTCTTGGTTTCTGCTCTCTATTTCGGTAGTCTTATTATCCGTCAGGGACCCAATCTCAACTTACCACTGCCGGGGACTCAACAGGAAAAAGTGACCTCACCAGAACTAAATCCTCGTTCCCTAGAAGCGCAACAATAGGAGGAACTATGGAACCGTTACAGTATTTTTTGCCACAAATTTGGTTTTTTATTCTGGGTTTATTCCTGTTTCTCTACGTCCTCCTCGATGGTTTTGACTTGGGGGTGGGAATTCTTTCCCTGACTTCCTCCTCCGAGAAGCGTCGCAGTATTTTAATGACCAGTTTGGGCAATGTTTGGGATGCTAACGAAACTTGGATTGTCTTGATGGGGGGTTCCCTGTTTGGGGCGTTTCCCCTAGCTTACGGGACAATTTTAAACGCTTTATACCTGCCAGCAGTGATTATGGTGGTGGGGCTGTTATTTCGGGCTGTTTCCTTCGAGTTTCGTGAACATTCTCGTCGCAAGTTGTTCTGGAATTATGCCTTCGGACTCGGCAGTTTTTTGGCCGCTTTGGGGCAAGGATTCGCCCTCGGTGCGGTTTTTGAGGGCATTAAAGTGGATGAATTGGGTCATTTTGCCGGCGGCCCCTTTGATTGGTTAACATGGCGATCGATTCTAGTTTCTCTAACTTTAATCCAAGCTTATGTTTTAGTGGGTTCCACTTACCTAATTCTGAAAACTACGGGTAATTTACAGGAAGTTCACTATAAAACGGCAAAAATTGCCGCTATTACCACTTTTATCGGTGCTGTCTTTATCACCATCAGTACGCCGCTGCTTTCTGACCATATCCGTCAGCGTTTATTTGACCCTCGACTAATTTACATCTTTATCCTCATCCCGATTTTAGCTGTGGTCTTACTGGGTTTATTACTGCGGAGTTTGCAACTAAAGGAAGAAAACACCCCCATGGTCTGGACAGTATTGCTGTTTATGCTCTCTTTTATCGGTTTGGGATTGTTGATTTTCCCCGATATTATTCCCCCGTCAGTGACAATTTATCAAGCGGCGGCCGCCCCTAGTTCTTTGGTGTTTATGCTGACTTTTGTGGGTTTTTTAATCCCAATTTTACTAGCCTATACAGTTTATAATTACATCGTTTTTCGGGGCAAAATTACTGCTGAATCCTACGGAGAATAGATGGCGTTGCCGATTTCAGATATGAATCTTCTTTGGTGGTATTTTTAAGGGGAAACTCTCTACCGCTGATGCTAAACTGAATTTATTCTAGGAGGTCTTTGGGGGTAATTAACTCGTAACGCTCGAAGGGTTGATGAATCCAAGGATTATCGGGGTAATATTCCACATAATAGTCAGGTTTGATTCTTGATGCCGCTTTGTACCAGATCACCGCAGTTTTGATATTGGTAATCCCGTATTTTTCCTGTAACAAAATCGAGGTTTTTTGGAGAGTGATTCCCGAATCGACTAAATCATCCACTAATAACAAGGGACTCTTTAATTTGGGTTCGATCATGGCTAAATTCGAGGAAATAGTTAATTCTCCCCGAATTTGATGATTTTGCCCCCCGTAGGAAGCAGCGTAGAGAATGGCTAGGGGTTGACGAAAAAGACGACAGAGAATGTCACCGACGCGCAATCCTCCCTTAGCTAAACAGACAATCTGAGCAAATTGCCAACCAGAATGATCGATTTTTACTGCTAATTTTTCGATCAGACGATGGTATTCATCCCAAGAAACATAGACATCGGCCATATTTTCCATTCCCGATTCAGAATTACTTATTTTCGGCAGGTCGATCACTACTCCAGGCCCACCAAACTCGATCGCATTGACAATGATAGAATTCCTGCCATTTACGTCGAGAATCTTCTCCTAAAACGGGAGCGCGGCGATTGATCCAAACGGCCTGAGCTTCTTTAGCTTTTGCCCCACAGTAAGGACAACAAAAATTGTAGGCGTGAACAGCATTCTCTGTCCAGTCAGGGGGAAAGGGACTAAAAGCATCCATAATCTCTGGGTTAAGGGGGTTAACAGTCAAAAAGGGGCTTGAATCGCTGGTGTTTAGGCTATAGTTCTCAATTTCTGCTTCGATAATTTTTACAGCGTTTCCCATAAAGATGAAGTGTAACCTAATTTGGTATTGACGACCGACTCCCCCAAAGGAAAACTTTGTACCTCATCATTAAGATAAATGCTATAATAGGTTTTGACAAATCGCGATCGGGAATATTTTCATGAAAACGAAGATTAATAACCGGAAAAACTGGCTCAATAGACAATCTCCTTGTTTACTTTATCACTAAAAAAATATGGCTAAAGGGGATCAAATATACGCTGAGCGGGAATTGCTCAATCTTCAGGGTGTTTATGCTCATCATGGCATCGATTGCGGTGATGGTAGCGTCATTCATTACCGAAAACCGAGCGAGATTGTAGAACGAACTTCCCTAGAAACCTTTGCTAGGGGCGGTAAAATCTATGTGGTGCGCTATGTAGAGGTGGGATTTTCCTTTATCCCCGATGTGGTGGTAGAAAGGGCGCTAAGTCGTCTGGGGGAGCAGAAATATAATCTTCTTTTTAACAACTGCGAACATTTTGCCACTTGGTGTAAGACCGGTATTAGCAAAAGTCAACAGATAGAAGAATTTATCCCGATTATTACCCATTTACAAGCGGTGGGACTCTACGAACCTCTGAAAAAATCCCTCATCGGAGCCGACCCCAACAATGCCCAAACCCTGTTAAAAGGGGCTTTAAGCAATCTTAAGGTCAGTTGGGATGAAATTCAACCCCAGTACAAAAAAGCCATTCAAGAAGCAGAAACATGGAATCGAGTAGCGATCGAAGCTTTAAGCAGAAATCGCGATGATTTAGCCCGGGAAGCCCTGAAACGCAAGGTAGAAGCCAAAAAACAGGCAAAACGCCATCAGGAACAATTGGATCAACTAGCGGCCATGACCGAAAATGTTCTTAAAAGTCTGGTGATTGCTAACGGTTAGTCTGGATGTCAGTAGGGTTTGCTGAATAAATCTAAAAACCTTGTTGGATAGGGTTTTTAGACTTGTTTTCCCTCAAAAAGTGCCGACCTTTGGAGTGATTGGGGGGAAAATTCAGGTACTTTTTCCCTGAAAATTAGGTAATTGACCCCCTGA
>NZ_JAPZRB010000054.1:0-4661 GCF_027531105.1 Microcystis sp. LE18-22.4A | reverse complement strand
TTAAATATTGGAAGAAAGGTAGTCGGAGAGGCCGCCTTTAGCGGGAATCCGATAGAGAGGTTCGTAGTTAACCCAGTACGGGTCAAAGCGTACAAAGCTAATTCTAGATGCAATATTTGCGTACAGAATTAGTAACTATTCGGATGTTAATCGAGAATCAATTGGCTTTTTCCCAAGCATCTCGATCGCTCAAAGATGAGGAAATACAACGCGCTCAACAACGGGGATTGACCTTAAAAGAGGTTCCCGTGGCTATCGATGGAATTGCGATCGCAGTTCATCCCGATTTACCAGTTTCCGGTCTAACAATTACCCAGTTAAAAGATATTTATACAGGAAAAATTAGCAATTGGCGGCAAGTGGGCGGGCCTAATTTAGCCATTATTCCCTATTCCCGACGCAAGGAAGATGGGGGAACCGTGGAATTTTTTATCGATCAGGTTTTAGAAAAAGCCGATTTTGGGAGTAATATTCAGTACATTTACAGTACAACTTCCGCTCTCAGAAAAGTTTCCCAAAATCCGGGAGGAATTTACTATGCTTCTGCACCGGAAGTAGTTCCCCAGTGTGGAATTAAAACTTTACCCCTTGGTAAAAGCGAAAATAAGTTAGTTGCCCCCTATCAAGAACCTTCGATCCCGTCTTCCCAATGTCCCCAGAAGCGTAATCAACTGAATGAATTAGCTTTTCAGCAAGCCATCCGCGCCCAATACCTGCGCCATAATCGCGTCAGATACTTTGCTTTGATCTAAGATTGAGTTAGCAATATCTAATTTGGAGTCTCAGGCAATGGAACCGATTTCTCTAATTCTCGCTGCGTTGGCTGCTGGTGCGGTTGCTGCTGCTAAGGATACGGCAGGAACAGCCGTTAAGGATGCTTATGAGAGTTTAAAAGCGTTGATTAAGAAGAAATTTGCAGAAAAAGGGAAAACAGATGATAGTGATATCGTCGATAAACATGAGAAAAAACCAGATTCAGAGGGGGTAAAAACACTGCTCAAAGAAGAGTTACTTGAAGCAAAAATTGATAGAGATGCAGAGGTTATTAAGACAGCAGAAGCATTACTTAAGCAATTAAAACCTGAAGAATTTGCCGCAGGTAAGTATAATATTAATGTTGGTGGTGATATTAAAGGAATGGTGGTAGATGGTACTTTTAAGGGAATTGCAGGAGATATTAGTGTTGCAACTGTTAGTCAGAACATTAATTAGTTGAGGATTATTTAGGAGGGAAATTTATGTCAATTACTGTTGAGGTAGAACTTAAAGATTTTCTAATTCAAATCAATCAAAAGTTAGACAATCTTCAAAAAGATGTTACTGATATTAAGATTGAACTTAGTGAAGTTAAAGGTGAAATTAAGCTTCTGGAGGGAAAAATTGATGGTGTCGAGAAGCGTCTGGAGGAAAAAATTGATGGTGTCGAGAAGCGTCTGGAGGAAAAAATCGATGGTGTCGAGAAGCGTCTAGAGGGAAAAATTGATGGTATTGAGAAGCGTTTAGAGGGAAAAAATGATGGCGTGGAAAAGCGCTTAGAGAATCAAGAGTTTGTCAGTCGAGGGATTTTAGTCGCTTTAATTGTAACGATTTTAGGCGGTTTGGCTAAATTGTTTGGTTTAGTAGGAAGTCCTTAAAGAGTGCTAATTCTAAAACTGTAATTTAAAGTTAACTTTAAAAGAATAATTTTGGGGTAGCAAAAATGACTGATAAAAGTTATTATTTAGAAATAGGGGGTGATGTTAAAGGTCTTATTGGTGATGGTGAATTTAAGGGAATTGCGGGTGATATTAGTGGCGGTGTAATCAATCAATATATTATCACCCAAAAGTCAGGAGGTGAGATTCAGTCTCAACCTTTAATTACGGGTTCACCTTATTTGGGTTTAAGGAAGTTTGAAGTAGATGATAAGGATAAGTTTTTTGGTCGAGATAATTGGATTATTGAGTTAACCGATTATTTAAAGCAAAAGAATGTTTTATTGCTTTTAGGTGCGTCGGGAAGTGGTAAGTCTTCTCTAGTTCAAGCGGGTTTAATTCCTAAGTTAAAGGATAATTTTGGCGCAAATAAATTGGTTAATTTAACTTTTGTTCCTGATGTTAATCCCTTTGAGTCTTTTTATGGTTGTCTTTTAGGGAATAGATATAAACAATCCCAAGCAAAATTAGCACAAGCTGTTAAGGAAGAGACTTTAATTAAGGTGGTTGAAAGATTAAAAAATAATTCTGATTTATGGTTTATTTTTATTGACCAATTTGAGGAGTTATTTACTCGTACACCGAAGACGGAAAGAGATATTTTTATTAAAAGTTTGATTAAATTAATTGAAAATAATGATAGTTTAGTTAAAATTGTGATGACGATAAGGGCGGATTTTTTAGATAAATTAAGTCCTTATCCCAGTTTAGGAAAAATCCATGATCAGTATAGCAAGATGTTAACGGATATGGATGAAAGTGAGTTAAGATTAGCTATTGCTGAACCGGCGGCGAGAAATGGGGTAATCTTTGAAAAGGGATTAATTAATCAAATTATTGCGGATTTTTATGAACAGGCTGGCTCTTTACCTCTGTTACAATATACATTGGATTTATTGTGGGAAAAAGATCATATTCAAAATCGGGTTTTAAATATTAAGATTTATCAAGAGATTGGTGGGGTAACGGGTGCGCTAGAAAAACAAGCGGATAAAATTTATGGTCAATTTAATGAACAGCAACGGAAAGCAGCAGAGGAAATTTTTCTAGAGTTAATTAGTTTAGAAGGGGAAAAAGCGGTTAGCAGAAGGGCGGATAAATCGAGTTTTGAACAGGAGGAAATGCAAAGGGAGGTTCTCTATCAATTGATAGATAATCGTCTTTTGGTGAGTAAGGGAGAAGACGGGAAAGCAACGGTTGAGGTGGCACATGAGGCGTTATTACGTTCTTGGCAAGTGTTACAGAATTTAATTCGAGAAAAAGAGGAGATAATTGTTCTGAGAAGTCGTTTATATGCTGATGCTAAACAGTGGGATGATTTACAGAAGCAAGATGCAGTAAAAGCGAGTAGTGAGCTTTGGGGAGGTTCTAAGTTGGCTAAAATTGTTGAGTTTCAAAAGAATAATTCTCTGCCTAATTTAGATCCTGTGGCGATTGAGTTTATTAAGGCGAGTATTAGTCAAGCTGAACGTCAAAAAAATGAAAAAATTAGAACAGCGAGAAGGATTGCGGCGGGTTCCTTGGTGGCGGTGGTGGTTAGTAGTAGTTTGGGTTTGATGGCTTGGAAACAAACACAACAAGCGGAACTCAATCTGGCAAATGCTCGCGGGTTTTCTTCTTTGACTTTGTTTGTTCAAGGAAAAGAATTGGAGGCTTTTGTTGAAGCAATTAAGGCAGGAAAAACTCTACAAAAGCAGCAGGCATCCGACAAGGAGGTGACTAATGCCTTACAGGAACTTCTCAACCGCAAAAGTGAACGCAATCGCTTAGAGGGGCATGATAACTTTGTCCAGAGTGTTAATTTTAGTCCCGACGGCAAGACTTTGGTGAGCGGTAGTGGTGACAAGACTATCAAACTCTGGAATGTAGAAACAGGCCAAGAAATTCGCACCCTCAAGGGGCATGATAGCACTGTCAATAGCGTTAATTTTAGTCCTGACGGCAAGACATTGGTGAGCGGTAGTTGGGACAACACTATCAAACTCTGGAATGTAGAAACAGGCAAAGAAATCCGCACCCTCAAGGGGCATGATAGCGCTGTCTATAGCGTTAATTTTAGTCCTGACGGCAAGACATTGGTGAGCGGTAGTTGGGACAACACTATCAAACTCTGGAATGTCGAGACAGGAACAGAAATCCGTACCCTCAAAGGGGATGATTGGTTTGTCACAAGCGTTAATTTTAGTCCCGACGGCAAGACATTGGTGAGCAGTAGTAATGACAACACTATCAAACTCTGGAATGTAGAGACAGGCCAAGAAATCCGCACCCTCAAGGGGCATGATTGGGTTATCACAAGCGTTAATTTTAGTCCCGACGGCAAGACTTTGGTGAGCGGTAGTAATGACAACACTATCAAACTCTGGAATCTTGGGAAAGACTGGGGTTTAAGTGATTTAATGGGGCGTAGTTGCGATTGGGTGCGGGTTTATTTGCACAATCCTAATTCTGGTGTCAGGGAGGAGGATAGGGGTTTGTGTGATGGGATTGGGGGTAAATCGTCAGTATCAGGATTTTGAGGATTAGAGGATTTTCAGGATGCTCAATCTTAAAAGATTGTCAGGAGTTTCCAAGTAAATAATCCAGTTAATCCTAAAATCCCGTTAATCTTGGTTTAGACTTCTTTGTGAGGATACAGAAGGATTATAGGGCGATGCAGAAGAGTTGTAGGACAATACAGAAAGATTGTAGGACAATGCAGGACTTAAACGCTTTAATGGGGCGTAGTTGCGATTGGGTGCGGGTTTATTTGCACAATCCTAATTCTGGCGTTAAGGAGGAGGATAGACATTTGTGTGATGGGATTGGTGAGGAGAAGTGATAATATAGTTAGGGTCTGCTGAATAAATCTAAAAACCTTGTTGGATAAGACTTTTGGACTTTTTTCCCCTCAAAAAGTGCCAGCCATTGCGGGGATCGGGGGAAAATTCAGGTACTTTTTCCCTGAAAATTAGGTAGTTGACCACC
>NZ_JAPZRB010000397.1:0-16513 GCF_027531105.1 Microcystis sp. LE18-22.4A | reverse complement strand
CCTGGACTTTTTCCCTGAAAATTAGGTAATTGACCCCCTCAAAATCGGTAAAACCCTACACCCCACACCCCACACCCTACACCCTGCCCCCAGGAAAAACTTTTTGCCGCAAACCCTATGTAGCCTATACTCAACGGATTTAGTATAAAAAAGGAATAGAGCCTTAAACTCTATTCCTCAATCAAAAATTGCAGTTAATTTCTAACCCTATACTACCGCAGAAGTCAAAGCTTCTTTGAGGATAGCGGCTTTATCGGTTTGTTCCCAGGGTAAATCGAGATCATTGCGACCAAAATGACCATAAGCGGCCACATCTTGGTAAAAACGCTCGCCTCTTTCACTGGGTAAACCGCGCAGGTTAAAGGTTTGGATAATACCGGCCGGACGGAGTTCAAAGTATTTATTGATTAAGTCGAGAATCACATCATCAGCGACTTTGCCAGTGCCAAAGGTTTCCACGAAGAGACTGACCGGACGAGCTACCCCAATCGCATAACCCACTTGAATCTCGCACTTATCGGCCAAACCAGCAGCGACGATATTTTTGGCCACATAACGGCAAGCATAGGCCGCGGAGCGATCGACTTTGGTAGGATCCTTACCGGAGAAAGCGCCGCCACCGTGACGAGAATAGCCACCGTAGGTATCGACGATAATTTTCCGTCCCGTTAATCCCGCGTCGCCTTGTGGTCCACCAATGACGAATTTTCCGGTGGGATTAACCAGATAACGGGTATTGGCATCGGGTTTAATCTCTAAATCGCTGAAGACCGGTTGTACTACCGCTTCCCAGAGATCACTTTTAATCTTTTGTTGGACGAGATCATTATCGGTGATATCGCCGATAGTAGCATCGTGTTGGGTAGAAACAAGGATAGTATCGATACCCACGGGACGACCATCTTCATAAATGACCGATACTTGCGTTTTACCGTCGGGACGCAGATAGGACAGTTCACCCGTTTTTCTGACTGCCGCTAAACGGCGAGCGATGCGGTGGGCTAAACTAATCGGTAAGGGCATAAATTCGGGGGTTTCATTGCAAGCGAAACCGAAGACAATACCCTGGTCTCCCGCACCAATTTTATCGAGTTCATCATTGCTGAGAAGTTCGCGATTTTCCTGAGCAGCCGTGACACCCTGGGAAATATCGGGAGATTGTTCGTCTAAAGCGACTAAAACGGTGCAACTATTCGAGGAAAAGCCGTTATCTGCGTTGATATAGCCGATTTCAGCGATTTTCTTGCGAACTAAATCGACGAAATGAACCTGTGCTTTCGAGGTGATTTCACCAGTAATCAAGACTAACCCTGTATTGACAACCACTTCAGCCGCTACACGACTGTGGTCATCTTGGGATAACAGAGCATCGAGAATAGTATCAGAAATCTGGTCACAAATTTTATCGGGATGTCCCTCTGTAACCGATTCGGAGGTGAACAAATAACGTTTAGACAAGTGATGTCCCTCACATGGTAGTACATTTGAACGCAAAAAGATTCCAAGAAATCTTTGATCATACAGTGTAACAGGGAATTTGTAGAGATCGAGTATTTTCAATAAGAAACCGCCCGAACATTGTCCGGACGGAGTGTGGTGTGAGGAGTGAACGGAAACTTTCGTCTCCGCTAATTCCATTGTAGATGACAACTTAGAATCTTGAGCGATTTGAAACAAACTAGCCCAAAAAATTTTTATTTCTTGAAGGGGTTGACTAATGCCCGATAGCCGTCCCGATGATGTAGCCTGATTAATAGAGGTCGCAGAGCTATACGGAAAGATTATGACAGTCACAGCCGATTATTTAGAACAACTCAATCCTTCCCAGCGCCTTGCTGTTGAGCATTTTTGCGGCCCCCTGTTGGTGGTTGCTGGAGCAGGATCGGGAAAAACTAGCGCTTTAACCTATCGTATCGCCCATTTGATCCGTCATCACGGGGTCGAGCCGGAAAATATTCTCGCAGTCACTTTTACCAATAAGGCGGCCCGGGAAATGAAAACTAGAATTGAAAAAACTTTTGCTCAACAGAAAGCACAGGAAAAATACGGTCAAAGATTAGAACTTTTAGAAGAATACGAACAGAAAAAACTCTTTTCTCAAGTTTATCGGAATTATACTAAAAAACTCTGGATCGGGACTTTTCACAGTCTTTGTGGTCGTATTTTGCGCTATGACATTAATAAATATCAGGATGAATATGGTCATAGTTGGCAAAGGAATTTTTCGATTATGGACGAGTCTGATGCCCAGAGTTTAGTAAAAAATATCGTCACTAAACAGATGAATTTAGATGATAAAAAATTTGATGCTCGCAATCTACGTTATGCGATTAGTAATGCCAAAAATTTAGGTTTAACTCCCACGGATTACGCCAGAGAAAACCCTCATTTTCGGGGAAAGGTCATTTCTGAGGTTTATCAGGCTTATCAGATGCAATTGGCAGAAAATAATGCCCTAGATTTTGATGATTTAATACTGGTTCCAGTCCGTCTTTTTCAGCAAAATGAATCTATTCTCGGTTATTGGCACACGCAATTTAAGCATATTTTAGTCGATGAATACCAAGACACTAACCGGATTCAGTACGAGTTAATTCGGCTTTTGTCCACCAATGGTGAAACGAAAAAAAGTGAGTGGAATTGGACGGATCGATCGATTTTTGTGGTGGGTGATGCCGACCAATCTATCTATAGTTTTCGGATGGCAGATTTTACTATTCTGCTCAATTTTCAAGCGGACTTTGGCGATGGTTTACCCGATGATGATACTCGCACGATGGTGAAACTACAGGAAAACTATCGTTCACGGGAAAATATTCTGCAAGCGGCAAATAAGTTAATTGAAAAGAATAGTCAAAGAATCGATAAAGTCCTTGTTCCCACCAGAGAAGGAGGCGAGAGTATTTATGTTTTTAAAGCCAGAGATGAACAGGAAGAAGCAGCTTTTGTTATCGATAAAATTCGAGAATTTACTCAAGAAAACCCCGAATTAAATTGGGGTAGTTTTGCCATTCTCTACCGAATTAATGCCCAATCTCGCCCCTTTGAAGATGGGTTAATTCGCAATAATATCCCCTATAATATTGTCGGGGGATTTAAATTTTATGATCGACAGGAGATTAAAGATGCGATCGCTTATTTACGAGTGATTGCCAATCCTGCCGATACCGTTAGTTTACTGAGAATTATTAACACTCCCCGGCGCGGTATCGGTAAAACCACAATCGATAATTTGCTCAAAGCTGCCCAAGAATTAGGAGTACCTTTATGGGAAATTATCAGCGATGAAACTTCCGTTAATACTCTCGCCGGTCGTGCGACTAAAAGCATCAATAAGTTAGCTAAAATTATCCAAAACCTGCAAGAAAAAATCACCGATTTATCCGCTAGTGAAATCCTAGATCAAATCATGGAAGATTCGGGATATATCGATGAGTTAAAACAGCAGGGAACCGAGGAAGCTGATACCCGCATCGAGAATATTCAAGAATTGTATAGCGCCGTGGTACAATTCCAAGAAGAAAACGAAGAAACCAATCTCCAGGAATTTCTCGCTAGTGCTAGTTTAGCCTCGGATTTAGATAATCTTCAGGAAGGTCAAGAAAAAGTCTCGTTAATGACCCTTCATTCCGCCAAAGGTTTAGAGTTTCCTATCGTCTTTTTAGTCGGTTTAGAACAGGGCATTTTTCCCCATAATCGTAGTTTAAACGATCCCATTGCTCTTGAGGAAGAACGCCGTTTGTGTTATGTGGGAGTGACTCGGGCCAAGGAACAATTATTTTTAACCTACGCAAAAGAAAGATATGTCTGGGGGAATAAAGAGACGAAGGTAGCTTCCCAATTTTTGCAGGAATTGCCCCCAGAATTGCTCACAAGCAACCTGAAACCGAAAAAGACCCCAAAAGTGGTTGCCATGGAAAAAACTGTCTCTGATCAAAGAAAATGGCAGGTAGGCGATCGAGTGTTACACTCTACTTTTGGAGAAGGAGAAGTGACCCATATTCTCGGTGCGGGCAAAAAAATGAATCTAGCGGTCAAATTTTCGGGTTTAGGTCAGAAAATCATCGATCCCCGCACCGCACCCATGCAACTTATCGAGGAATAGGGGAGGATTTTAAGGAGTATTGCTAATCTCTACAATTATTGTTCCTTGCTCTAGTTGTTTCAACGCATCGGGTAAAGTAGCTGTCAGTCATCGCCGCAGATTCTGATTTGTGACATTACCACAGGTTAACCATAAAATTTGAGGAGGTGTTCCCAGACGACAAACCAAATCAATAAAGTCACTATCTTTGGTCATAATCACGGCATTTTCCGCTCGCGCTGCTGCAAAGATCTCGATATCTTGAGCATCTCGAAGGGATAAGTCTCGCAGGGACGATGCTTCTAAATCAAAGGTCGCTGATAACCAGCTTGCTAGAGTTGGAGGTAGTTGAGCATCAATCCAAATTTTCATGCCGTTAGTTTAGGAAAATCCGTACACCGTGCTGCAAAAAGTAAACAAGCTTGGATATCTGCGAGTTCCAAATCGGGAAAGTCTTCTAGAATTTCAGTTATGCTCACATTCTCCGCTAACATTTCCAAAATATCCGTTACTCGAATTCGCATCCCCCGAATACAAGGACGACCACCACACTGGCCGGGTGTTTGAGTAATGCGGGTAAGCAAGCTAACTGTTGAGTCCATAGAACGCATCTCGAAGATATTTAGTCTGCATTTAATTATCTTATCTGGTAATCCTAACAACCAATCCCTAGCACCCAACTGACACCCCCTGATTCCTCAACTCCGATCGCTACCTGCTGTTAGAATAGAGAATTGCGGTCAGACTGACGATAAAATTGAGAAGCTAAACCCTTGATTCTTAATAGTTGTTGAGCAACTTTCCGCCTAGTATCGCAATTATCCGATAATATGGGCAACAGCGAGTTAGTCTATTCAGTCTGTTAAAATTGACCCCCGTTGGTCGTATTCGCGCACTGTCTAACCTTTATGATGAGGATCAGTTAATATGGAATCAATGCAACCGACCGAGACCCAAAATCCGATTAGAACGGATTTACCCGGGTCTCTGAGCAAACCCAGCAGCAGCACCGAACAGATTTGGTCTGAATATGTAGAACCAGTTTGGGATTCGGTGATGTCCTATCTGGCTAACGTCCCCGATTATATCGGTAGTTTCTTCTCTGGATACAAAAAACCTTTAATCGTTCTGGGGGCAATTTTAGCCAGTTTTGTCACCGTGAAAGTTACCCTAGCGGTTTTAGATGCGATCGATGATATTCCCCTCCTTGCTCCTATCCTACAATTAGTTGGGATCGTTTACACTGGTTGGTTTGTCTGGCGCTATCTGCTCAAAGATGAAAATCGTCGCGAGTTATTAGCCGAAATTGATGCACTAAAAGCGCAAGTTTTTGGCAGTCACAATAACACTTTATAGATAGAATCAAGCATAAAAAACAAAGGAGTTGAGTGTTTCCGCTCAACTCCTTTGTTTTTGCACAAGAGCTTATACTATAGCGTTTTTCAGTCTAGTGAGGTACAAAAGTTATGGGTTTTAGGCAAAAGGCAAGAGGCAAAAAGCAATAGGGAGAATAAATAATCAGTTTTTAATAACCAGATTTAATAGAGTTCTTGCATAATTAATTTTTGAGAGGGCAAAAATGAGAAAAATAAGCATAAAATTGCCTAAAATCCCTAAATAGGGCTGGCTGAATAAATGTGAAATGTAGGCATGGTAAGGGTTTTGTGGCTTTTCTTGCGAAACAGGTGCAAGATTTTGAGAGAATCGTGCTTCAAAACCTTGCGTCTTCATCGGCCCGCGTCCTGTAGGGGCGAAGCATTCGGATAGAAAATCTACGGTTTCACCGATAGGTTATTGCCCGAATGCTTCGCCCCTACTTTTTCAGCCGACCCTAAATAGAGCATTTAATTGATTAATGCGTATTCTTAATTCTCCTGACGACCGACTCCTGACTCCTGAATCCTGACGACCGACTCCTAACCCCACCAACAAACTTATTCAGCAAACCCTAGCTTAACACCATAGTTCGGAAACCCGTACCGATCGAGCAGTTGTCAGGGGGCCTCGTATTTCGGTAAATTAGCACTCGGAAGGTAAGAGTGCTAATCTGGAAAAGACACTTACCCAAATACAAAAGAAACGGAGGATATTCCATGGCTGCAGTCAGCATCAACGTAACTACTGTTAAACCCCTAGGCGATCGAGTTTTCGTCAAAGTTAGTCCCAGCGAAGAAAAAACCGCCGGTGGTATTTTCCTTCCCGATGCCGCTAAAGAAAAACCCCAAATCGGGGAAGTCGTGGCCGTCGGCCCCGGCAAACGCAACGATGACGGTAGCCGTACCCCTGTAGAAGTGGGTGTGGGTGACAAAGTTCTCTACTCCAAATATGCCGGAACCGATATCAAACTTGGTCGCGAAGAATTCGTTCTCCTCTCCGAAAAAGACATTCTCGCCGCCGTTTCCTAATCATCTACCCTTGAAAACCCCTATTTTGCCCGAATAACGATACATTATGGCTAAATCTATTATCTACAACGAAGATGCTCGTCGCGCCTTAGAAAAAGGCATGGATCTTCTGGCCGAAGCGGTGGCCGTCACCCTTGGCCCCAAAGGTCGTAACGTCGTCCTCGAAAAGAAATTTGGCGCACCCCAAATCGTCAATGATGGCATCACCATCGCTAAAGAAATCGAACTGGAAGACCATATCGAGAACACCGGTGTGGCTTTAATTCGCCAAGCAGCCTCAAAAACCAACGATGTAGCGGGTGATGGTACTACTACCGCCACCGTTCTCGCTCACGCTATCGTTAAAGAAGGTTTACGCAACGTCGCCGCCGGTGCTAACCCGATTTCTCTGAAAAAAGGGATCGATAAAGCTGCCGATTTCCTCGTCGGTCAAATCGCCAAACACGCGAAACCCGTAGAAGATTCCAAAGCGATCGCACAAGTGGGCGCTATCTCTGCTGGTAACGATGATGAAGTCGGTCAAATGATCGCCTCGGCCATGGATAAAGTCGGCAAAGAAGGCGTAATTTCCCTAGAAGAAGGGAAATCGATGACCACCGAACTAGAAATCACCGAAGGGATGCGTTTTGACAAAGGTTATATCTCTCCCTACTTTGTCACCGACACCGAACGCATGGAATGCGTTTTTGAGGATCCCGCTATTCTGATTACCGACAAAAAAATCGGTTTAGTACAGGATTTGGTTCCCATTCTCGAACAAGTTGCCCGTCAAGGCAAACCCCTAGTAATTATCGCCGAAGACATCGAAAAAGAAGCTTTGGCAACCCTAGTGGTTAACCGTCTGCGCGGTGTTCTTAACGTCACTGCGGTGAAAGCTCCCGGATTTGGCGATCGCAGAAAAGCGATGTTAGAAGATATCGCCGTCTTAACCGGTGGTCAAGTCATTAGCGAAGATGCGGGTTTAAAACTGGAAACCACCAAAATTGACAGCTTAGGTACGGCCCGTCGTATCACCATGAACAAAGATACCACCACCATCGTCGCCGAAGGAAACGACGTGGCAGTGAAAACCCGTTGTGAGCAAATTCGCCGTCAAATCGAGGAAACCGATTCTTCCTACGATAAAGAAAAACTGCAAGAACGTCTGGCTAAATTAGCTGGGGGTGTGGCAGTGATTAAAGTCGGTGCCGCTACCGAAACGGAAATGAAAGACCGCAAATTGCGCTTAGAAGACGCAATTAACGCCACTAAAGCAGCCGTAGAAGAAGGTATCGTCCCCGGGGGTGGTACTACTTTAGCTCACCTGGCTCCCCAATTGGAAACCTGGGCCAAAGAAACCCTACACCATGAAGAATTAACCGGTGCTTTAATCGTTTCTCGCGCCATTGCTGCCCCCTTAAAACGGATCGCTGAAAATGCCGGCCAAAACGGTGCAGTTATTGCCGAACGGGTGAAAGAAAAGCCCTTTAATGTCGGTTATAATGCCGCTACCGGTGAGTTCTCCGATATGTTTGAGGCGGGTATCGTTGACCCCGCGAAAGTGACTCGTTCTGCCCTACAAAATGCCGCTTCGATCGCCGGTATGGTTTTAACTACCGAGTGTATTGTGGTGGATAAACCGGAAAAAGAAAAAGCCGCTGCTCCCGGCGGCGGTGGAGATTTCGACTATTAATAATTAGTCTATTTTTTCTCGACTCGATCGTATTTAAGCGATCGAGTTTTTTTTGATGAAAAAACATCACTTCGGGTTAGGGAATTCTTGCCATGACTTCCACGGCTTTATGCAAGCAAGTAATTATACTTGTCCCTAAAACTGGTTTCCAGCAAGGCTTTCCAAGTAGCTTGACATAAAACCTGATTTAGGGTTTACAAAGGTGAGATGCTCCCAGTAGAATGGTAGAGTCTTAATCAGGACAGGATAGACGGGGAGGTTATATTTCTCGGTGACGAGTCCAGCTTATGGGAACATGGTCTGGAGCATCGGATCACAGTAGTGTAGTTTTAGTTCCTTGAGGATGATCTGTTTATCGGTGATTTTGGGAACTATATCGGTAAGCGAGCAACGAAACCATCATGGCAACTAGAAAGATAACTCGAAGAGTAGAACTAGAGATCGAGCGCCTGGTGACAGAATACGGTTACAATAGGGAGCATCTCACTTACGCGGTAAGTAATTATACTTAGCCTAAAAGCCACTCTTAATCGTGTCTTGGAACGAAATAGAGGCTTTTAAAGACTGCGTACATGGAGAATTAAAACAAGAATTACCCTCGAAAAGCCTATTTTTCCACTAAGTATTTATGCTCACTGCAAAGGTGAGATACTCCCTACAATGTTACAATAAAGAAATTTTAGATGAAAAGAAGGAAATATGAATAAAAGCTTTGCCAAACAAATTGTCTTGTCACTAACTGCTTTATTGTTTACCTTGTCAGTCCCTCTTTTCCGTATTACCGCAGAAGAACTGCCATTTTATTGGGAGTCTATCAACGTCGATATTGAGGTTCAGACAACCGGCGATATGTTAGTGACAGAAACCCAGAAATATGTCTTTAACTCAGACTACTCTAATCAACGCTATCGCTATATTCCTTTAGCTAAGGTAGATGACATCCAAGATGTGACCGTTCAAGAAAATGACAAAATAATTCCCAGTAAAATTGGGATTGAAAATAATCAATTTTGGATTAACTGGCAACATGAATTAAACCCGCCCGAAGCACATACTTTTGTCCTCAAATATCGCGTATTAGGTGGCTTGCAGGTAGATAATGAGAACACGCAGGTTTACTGGAAAGCCATTTTTGCTGATCGCAAAGCTCCGATTCAATCGGCAAAGGTTCGAGTACAATTACCAGAATTATTAGCGGGTAAAGTTTTTTCCTTCAAAAATTTTGGCACAGCGGCGATCGCTAGTCAAGTAAATCCGACAAACTTCGAATTTGTGGCAACTCAGCCTATTCAACCCCAAGAAGAACTAGAAATTCAGATTGCCTTTCCCAGCAATATTCTCAATCTACCTCAACCCCGTTGGCAACAAGGAGGCCCTTCCCAAACTCCTCCCGACACCACGCCGAGCTTTCTCGGCTGGGTTTTGAGTTTGTTGTTTATTTTACCTAGTATCGGCTTTATCCTGGGCGGCGGTGGCGGCGGTGGCCGGGACGGCGGCGGTGGCGGCGGTGGCGGCGGTGGATAATTAGCCGTAGCTTGGGTTGAACAGAGTGAAACCCAACAACCGAGGGTCTAG
This sequence comes from Microcystis sp. LE18-22.4A, assembly GCF_027531105.1. NCBI lineage: Bacteria > Bacillati > Cyanobacteriota > Cyanophyceae > Chroococcales > Microcystaceae > Microcystis > Microcystis sp. LE18-22.4A. The sequence goes on along the minus strand of NZ_JAPZRB010000397.1, from coordinate 6,777 downwards.
GCCGGGTTCCGTTGCCTCAACCCGACCTACGAATTTACTATACAAACGGGGAAACTTTTAAGGATTCGGGATCGATCGCACCAGCAAAGTCAGAATACTGGTTAATACTGCCACTACCACGGGAATAATCAACGATTTTGATCCCTTAAGGTCAGAGACATCCTGAATTAAAGCGTCCTGTGTTCCCTCTACTTTTCCCAATCGCCTATCAATAATCTTGAGTTCGGTTTTCACCTCCGCCATATCTACTTTTAGATCGGTGAAATCTTTCTGTAAAGAGTCTAATTTTTCCGTGATATTTGTCAGGATAATTTCTAGGGAATCGGTGACGGGGGATTGACTCATCTGAATTTCCGGGAATATTCGATCGCCTAGTAATATTGTAGGCTGATAATCGTTATTGGTAATTCTGCGATCTTTCGGGAGTGACGGAATTACAACGATCGCATTGATCACATATCTTCTTCAGAAAGTCCCGCTTGTTTCAAAAAATGCTTGAGTAATCCGATTTTTAAATCCTGATTTCCGTGAATCGGCACAGAGATACGGGTGGGATTATCCGGCTGACAGTAAATGTGATGGCTACCTTGAATTCTCAATAATTCCCATCCGTGACGCTCTAAAATTTTGGCGAACTTTTTCCCAGAAATCGATTTCATATCGCTATCTCTAGAATCCGAGTTTTCGGATCGGTCGGCAAGGATTCCACATCTATGGATAGACAACCTTCGATCGCCTCGTGTAAATTCTCTAGTAGTTCCTCGAAAGTTTCTGCTTGGGTGGCACAGCCGGGGAGCGCCGGGACTTCCCCCCAGAAGCCACCTTCCTCCGCCTCGTGAACGATAACTTTCATTTTCATTGCTTATCTCCTAGATCGATCAATGGGAGGGATAGATAGATAAATTATCACCACCCCTAAAATCTAACATTTCTACGGGGTTGTGTAAATAATCAGTCTTCAATAACTGGATTTAGTCTAAATATTGTAGGCTGTTTTTGTAGGTGATGCAATCCTTACCAACTGACGACATTCTGTTTTAATGGCTTGTTGTAGTTCTTGTGCCTCTGAATCGCTTAAAATGCCTGAAAACTTGGCCAGAGGATGATTGTTGCCTGTTGCCTGAACTCGATGTAAAAAATCTAACACGGTTTCTATTAGATCATCAGGTGCTTGTTCGAGTTCTTGAATTAATTGTTGACGATGGTTCATAGACAGTCTGAACGAGTAATACAGTAAATGTGATGGCTACCTTGAATTCTCAATGACGTTCTCAAATTTTGGCGAACTTTTTCCCAGAAATAGATCTTAATTGACTCATCTGAATTTCGGAGATTATTCGATCGCCTAGTAATATTGTAGGCTGATAATCGTTGCCGTTGCCTCTGGATTGGTAATTCTGCCATCTTTCGGGAGTGATAGAATGCGAAGTATCCCCCGCAACAAGGAATTTAGTTTATGAGTCAATCGGGAGAAACCGTCACCTATTCCCTAGAAGCCATCCTGACGCGGATCGAGGGAAAGATCGATCGAATCGATGATCGCCTGACAAAACTAGAGGTAGGACAGGCAAAATTAATCGAGAAAGTCGAGGGAATGGATAAGCGGTTAGAAAGGCTAGAAAACGAACAATCGGGGCTAGTTAAGGATATATCCGATTTAAAAGGGGCGAAATCGCTGATTATCCCCGTAACCGTCGCGATTATTACCGCCATACTCACGGTTTTCCTTCGCTCTTTACCCTCTCCCTAGACGAATCGCGCCCGGCCTAGAAATTGCCAAGTGTAGCGGAACGAGCGCCAGCTGGCGGGGGTTAGGGAGATGGGCAGAAATTCCTTTTCCATTCGCCCGCAGGTAAGCTGTTGACTATCTAAATTACTGGTTAAGACTGTCTAAGCTAAACGGCGCTTAACCTGCATGATCCAACAGCTATAACCCTTTTGGAGTCTATATCGGTGATCCGAAGTAAAAGCCGTTTAGCTTATGAGTGCCGGAGTTGGGAGCGGGGAGAGGTAGTTCGAGCATTTGTACTAAACTTTTCAAGACGCGGTTTAAAGGCAGTACAGCTTATCTATACTAGGATTTCGGCAAAACATGAAAATTATCGCCTACACCTATACCAATCCCCTGCTCGATAGTCCCCCCGATGCCTCGATTTCGACCTATTCTCCCGAACAAGTGTATCAGGATTTTGGCGATCGCTCACAACGGCAGCAACTGCTCCGCGATTGTCAAGGGACTCCCCCCCGACTGCTGATCCTACGTCGCCTAGCAGAATTGGGAGACAATGGCACAGAAGTTAGCAAAATTTTACAATCCTTAGAAGCCCTGGACATAGATATAATTGCCCTAGAAGACCCGGATTATAAGCTGAATTTTGCCAAGATTCTGCAAGAAATATCAAAAAACGAACTAAGTAATCGTTTAAAAGCAGGTCACGCTCACAATCGTCTGCAAGCTTTGCCTCCCCCCGGAAAAGCACCCTACGGTTATCGTCGTGGCAAGGAGCGTTATATACTCGATCGCAGTACCGCGCCGGTAGTCAAAGACTTTTTTGATCGCTTTTTGATTTCCGCTTCCCTGCGTTCCACGGTGCGCTATATAGAAAAACGCTATGGTAAGAAGATATCGGTAGCTACTGCCCATAAATGGCTGACTAATCCCGTTTATCGCGGCGATTTGTGCTATCTCGGTCAAGATATTATCCCCGATACCCACACCCCGATTATCTCCCGGGAAGAAGCGGCCCAGATCGATCGCATCCTGAGAAATAATCGCAAATTACCCCCCCGCAGTGCCAGCGCCCCGCGTTCCTTAGCGGGTTTAGTCGTCTGTAGTCAATGTCAATCGGGGATGACGATTACCAAAGTGACGGCGCGAGGAAAGGGCCTAGAATACCTCTATTTGCGACCTTTGCAATGTCCCCGGACAAAAAAATGTTCGGCGATCGCTTATGAAAAAATTCTCGTTAGCACAATCGAGCGCATTTGTCAAGACCTACCACCGACGATCGCTCAGATATCTTTACCGGATTTAGAGGGGATCAAACGGGGAATGAGCGAGGAAATAGGGCAAAAAAACGATATTTTGTCGCAATTGCCCTCCCTAGAAGCGGCGGGAATTTTAGATCAAGAAACGGCTAATCTACGGGCCTATAAACTGAAAAACGAGATCGCGCAGATTCAAGGACGTTTAGACCAATTACCCCCGGATAACCTGACTATTATCGCTCGTGCCGTTGCTTTTCCGCAATTTTGGCGAGATTTATCGGAAATCGAGCGCCGTTTTTATTTTCGTGAGTTTATCCGTCGCATCGAAATCGAGAGGGAAACGGCTAATAATTGGCATTTACGTTTAATCTTCGTTTTTTAAGAGTCTGGGACAATCTTAAAGTTAGCTAAAAATTGAGGAATGTTTGAGCGATCAATGCTAAGAAAAAGGCAAACAGCGATCGATCTCAACTATGAGCAATAACAAAAGATTAACTAGGTATAAAAAAGGGCGAAAATCCTCCCGGACCAAACCCCACCTTTACGATTATCACTATAATCAACCCGGGACGATGCCGGGGTTAATCACCATCGATGAAAATGCCGTTGCTACCGAGATATTTTTAATTAATTATAACTCCCAACAAGCCACTAGAGTTAATAATCTTTTACCTCAAGACTGTCTTAAATATTTATCCAATGATTCCATCTCTTGGATTGATATCGTCGGTTTGGGTAATGAGGATAAACTGCAAGAGTTGGGGGAAATTTTTCATTTACATCCCTTAACCCTTGAGGATATAGTCAGTATTCCCCAAAGACCAAAAGTGGAAGAATGCGAGAATTATCTTTTAATTATAGTGCCGATGGCCATCCTGATCGATCATCAGGGTTTTTTGCTAGAACAAATCAGTTTAATAGTCGGGAAGAATTATGTTTTAACTGTGCAGGAAGAAGGACAATACGATTCTTTGGAAGGAGTTAGGGAAAGAATCCGTTTAAATAAAGGTTCCATCCGGCAGCAAAAATCGGGTTATTTAGCCTATGCGATTTGGGATGCCATTATTGACGGTTATTTTCCTGTTTTAGAGTCCTACGGAGAAAGAATCGAGGAGTTAGAAAACGAAATTTTAGCTAGTCCCACGGAACAAATTTTATCAAAAATCTACCAACTGCGTCAGGAATTACTCTCCCTGCGACGAGCAATTTGGCCGCAAAGGGACACCCTCAATGCGCTTTTACGCGATGAGTATATTGTCATCGATACAACCATTAAACCCTATCTAAGAGACTGTTATGACCATGTAGTACAAATCCTCGATGTTATCGAAAATTACCGGGAATTTGCCAATGGTTTAATGGATTTTTACCTGTCTTCCGTGAGTAATAAAATGAACGAGATTATGAAAACTTTAACGGTAATCTCGACGATTTTTATCCCGCTTACCTTCATTGTCGGTATTTATGGCATGAACTTTAATACTGATAAATCCCCCTATAATATGCCCGAATTAGAATGGTATTGGGGCTATGTATTCGTCTGGGTGTTGATGCTAACCGTTGCTTTCAGTTTAATCATTTTCTTTTGGCGACGCGGCTGGTTTAAGAACCTATCGACAGTGAAGAAAAGATAAACTGTTAAGCAGATTAGACAGACTGGATGACATGGCTGGCATCTAGCAAGAGAAAATGGCTATTGCAGAGAAATTAATAATTTAGTGTCTACGGTATTTTTTAACACTTTCAGTTGATGGCTTCTCATTTTGTCCAACCAACTATAGTGCTGGCTGTGACATTGATAGACGATATCGATGTCACCAATCTCTGACTTAACTTGAGCCAAGTAGTTTTCTAGTTCGCTAATTTTCATAACCAATCTCGCTTGCGCTGAAGGACATCAACCCCAAACCAAGAATTATCGCTAAAGGATAGGGGTGACTACAGTTACTATTATAGGCCGATCATAATTCCTAAAAAAGTTCTTATCTAACAAAGTTAGCTAATGTCAGGGTTAGATGATATTAGCGAAGTTTCTTTCTAGTCGTCTAGGGGGCAGGGCTATTCCTAGGTAGGGTCTGCTGAAAAAGTTTTTCGTGAGGGTAGGGTGTGGGGTGTGGGGTGTAGGGTGTAGGGTTTTACCCATTTTCAGGGGGTCAATTACCTAATTTTCAGGGAAAAAGTGCCTAAATTTCCCCCCCGATCACTCCAATGGCTGGCACTTTTTGATTTCAAAAAAGCCTAAAAATATTATCCAACAAGATTTTTAGATTTATTCAGCAAACCCTAGCTAAAGGGGCTAATTTACCGAAGAAGGGCCGCAGTAATGCCCAAGCAATGTCGATAATCGTAACAAGTCAAGAAATAAAAAATTCTCGATATTGTCTTTCACTTCCCCCAGCTTCAATAATTAATTCTTTTTTCATTACTTTTTAGTCCCTGGAGGTGGCTGTTTAGAAGCTGCCGCAATCGCTTGATTTAAGCGAGTTAATTCTTCTTTAAACTTCGGTTCTTGGGGATAGTTTTTGACTAATTTTTCTAGGATACTTTTAGCTCCAGAAACGTCTTGAGTTTGTAATCTTGTTCCATAAAGAACTAGCATAACTTCCAGATTGTCGGGATATTTTTGATATAACTTTTCTAAAGGTTCTCTGGCTCCGATAAAATCTTTTAACTGTAAGCGAGCTTGGGCCAGTCCTTGCAAAGCAGTGGGGTTATCTGGTTCACGTTCGAGAATTTTCTCGTAACCTTTGACCATTTCTTCTAATTTTTCGGGAGGAATAGTTGCCTCTTGCCCGGGTTGATTGCCCTGGGGGGAATTAGAATTATTATTTTTCAATAAACCTAAAGTTGGCACCACCATTAAAGCCAGAAATACTAAACCAGAGGAAACAATTAAGACTCGTTTGAGCGTATCGTTATTTTTTTTGGGCATACTTTTTAAAGATTAGAGATAAGCAATTTTGTAGGGTGCGTTAGGCGGCGATAACCTTGGAATGAAAAACCAAAATTAGTAATCCGCACCCCACGCACCAGATAAGATTAATCCGTAGTAACTCGATGAAATTCGTGACCCCAAAGATTATAAGCCCAAATTCCCAAGCCAAAACTACCTAAGCAGAGGATGGTGAGCATCAGGAAAACTTGCCACCTATTGTAACCTGCTTCCTGAAGTTCTAGACGACCAAGGATAGTGGCGGCTAAGAGGATTAAAACTCGACTAAATACCGCCCACTTGTGGAAGATAAAGACTACCGCCAAAGACCAGCCGAGAATTGATAATACAGCACTAATATCGTTTTTAAACCAACTGCGGAAAAATACCGGCATTAAGTGACTAAACAGGGTTAATCCTAGGGCAATTGAGAGGATAACCCCTACCGCTAGGATATAGATGATGATTTCTAGCCATTCGCTAGTGAGAGTCCAATTCATCTCATCACCGCGGGCAAGTAACCAATCACTCCATGATAAACGCTCATGGGCGATCGACCAGCCAAACACCCCATAGACCGATGGAATCAGAAAAGTAAGTAGTATAATGCGCCAAAACATAATCAGTTATCAGTTATCAGTGATCAGTTATCAGTTATCAGTTTTGAGTTATTAGTTATCAGTTTTGAGTTATTAGTTATCAGTTTTGAGTATTAAGGTTCTTCGTTACTTGGTATGGTTCGATAGGGGGGCATAAATCGACTAAATCCTTATCTGGCAAGAGACTTAATTGATTAGTTCGCTCTAGAGCAAAAACAATTGACAAAAATCGCTAAATGCCTTTCTATATAAGGGTTC
>NZ_JAPZRB010000385.1:0-6494 GCF_027531105.1 Microcystis sp. LE18-22.4A | reverse complement strand
GAGTGATCGGGGGGAAAATTCCGGGACTTTTTCCCTGAAAATTAGGTAATTGACCCCTTCAAAATCGGTAAAACCCTACACCCCACACCCCACACCCCACACCCTGCCCCCAAGAAAAACTTTTTCAGCAAACCCTAATTATCTGTAATCAACCGGTATTTCTCATCCCTGCGGCAATACCATTAATCGTCATTAAAGCGCCCCTTAATAACTCCTCTTTAGAATAGCGGAAATGAATCACACCGGATTGAGCTTGACTGTTGTATTGACGTAAACGCTTGAGGAGAGACACCTGTAGGAAACCGAGGGGAACGATCGAACCGTTGCGTAACTGCACCGAGCGCTGTAAATTCGGATCATTATCCAATAAATGTTTCTCGCCGGTGATCTGGAGAACAATCTCGCTAGTGCGATTATATTCCTCTTTGATCCTTTCAAACAGACGTTGAAAACGTTCTCGATCTTCCTGTTTAGAAAGTTCACTGACGTAGTGATAGGCCATCTGTAGGTCCACCTTCGATAGAGTCATGTCTGCCTTAGAAATCACCATCTGGAAGAAAGGCCACTTGTGATAAAAATGGCGTAACAATTCCAAATTTCGGTTAGGAGAATCATCGAGAAACATCTGTAAAGCTGTCCCTAAACCATACCAAGCAGGTAAAAGAAAACGGGTTTGAGTCCAACTAAATACCCAGGGAATTGCCCGCAGGGTACTTAAATCCTGTTGACCACTTTTCCGGCGCGCCGGTCGGGAACTAATCTGTAAAAGACTAATTTCAGGAATGGGAGTTACGGACAGGAAGAAGTCTAAAAAGTCCGGTTCTTCATAAATCAAACTGCGATAGGTTTGCCGTGAACGGGTGGCCAACTCCTCCATGATGCGATTCCAGGGTTCGAGATCATCAAAACCACTGCCCAGTAAACTTGCCTGTATGACTGCCGTTACGGCCGTTTCGAGGTTATACAAGGCCAATTCTGGTAAAGAGTATTTCGAGGCTAAAACCTCGCCCTGTTCGGTGATTTTAATGCGACCGTTAATCGTTCCCCGGGGTTGGGCGAGGATAGCGGCGTAGGCCGGTCCACCACCGCGACCGACGGAACCGCCCCGGCCATGAAAAAGACGTAGATCCACGCCGTATTGTTTAGCGGTTTTTTGTAAAGCCTTCTGGGCCTTATGAATTTCCCAATTACTGCTCAAAAAGCCGGAATCCTTATTACTATCGGAGTAACCCACCATAATCTCCTGTAAATTACCCGGTTCGAGGATGGCCGGTTCCAGGGTCACTTCCTCCCCGTTTAAAGCCCCTAAATGGTCGTAACCGCCGGCTAGGGCTGCCCGATAGAGGGGCAATTCAAACAAAGTCTGCATGATGCCGGGGGCGTGTTTGAGGTCATCGACGGTTTCAAAGAGGGGAACGATGCGGAGGGAACTGCGGCTAGTGGCGGGGTCGTATAAACCGGCTTCTTGGGCTAATAACAGCACTTCTAGCACATCGCTGGCCTCGTTGGTCATGCTGATAATGTAGGTTTGGCAGATTTCCAGACCAAATTCCCCTTGCAGACTTCTTAAAACTCGCAGGGTTTCAATGGTTTCGCAGGTTCTTTCCGAGAAGGGCATTTCCCGGGGAATTAAGGGCCGACGGGTTTTTAATTCCCCCACTAACCAGGCGATTTTTTCTGATTCGCTTAATTGACCGTAGGGTTTGGGTAAAACTCCGAGATATTCGGCGATTTCTTCGATACATTCGGCGTGACGGGTGGATTCCTGCCGAAAATCTAACTGAGTCAGGACAAAGCCAAAAATCTCTACTTGGGCGATCAGTCGATCGAGTTCTTGACAAGAAAGACCGGTTTGCAAGAGACTGCGCTTTAATAGCTGTAATTCGGCTAAAAACTCGGAACCGGAGCGATAGATGTTGGTTTCGTTGAGTTTAGTTAATAATTGTCGTTCTTCCGGGTCATTGAGGCGATCATTGCGATCGCGCGTATTTTCCAGACGTTTTTGAATAAAGGCCAATTTGAGGCGATAGGGTTCCTGACGGTAGCGGATTGCTAACTGGCTATAGATTTCGGGCATTTGCTGTTTATCTCTGTCCAGGGAGTCCAGTAACTCCGGCAAGACGTGACACCAGTGCAGGGAGGCACTTAAAATACTGGTCAGGTCGCGAATAGCATCGAGATATTTTTTAATAACGAGATTGCGCTGATAACAGCAGGTTTTCCAGGTGACTTCGGGGGTAACGGAGGGATTGCCATCCCGATCTCCCCCGACCCAAGAACCGAAGCGACAGAAGTTATTTTTCGGCGCTCGTAAACGGGGAAAGGAGGATTCTAGACTTTGCTGCAGACGCAGGGTTAACTGGGGTAGGGAATCAAAGAGAACTTCATCGAAGTAGTGCAGGGCATAATCCACTTCATCGACGACGGTGGGTTTAAATTGGTGTAGTTCATCTGTTCGCCACCAAAAACGTATTTCTTCTTTTAACTGTTTGGTGACTGTCTGTGCTTCTCTGGAGTTAGTTAACCCCATACTGCGAAAGATTTCTTCTGCTTGGTCGAGTTTTTCGAGAATGCCTGAGATACGGCGCTGTTTAATGCGAATGGTATGACGGACAATTTCCGTGGGGTGGGCCGTGAAAACCAGACGAATATCTAACTGATCGAGAAGACGCTGAATTTCTTGGGGAGGGACGTTAACCTGTTTGAGATAGGGAAATAACCAGTGAAATAGTCCCGATTTTGGGCCGGAGTGATCGGACTCGTTCAGGGTTTTTTCTAGCCAATCGGCCCCGACAATGGTGGCTAAAAGGCTTTTTTGCGTTGGGTCAGCCTTGGGACTTTCGTTTTCTTCCCCGATCACCGTCCGTCGCAGTAGTTGCTGATCCCTTTGTTCGTAGTGTTGTTCGATTATATTTATTAACTGGAAATAGAGGGCAAAAGCGCGGGTAACTTTGATCGCTTCCCCTAGTTCCAAGTCTTCGATCATTTTGGCGATCATTGCTTCCGGACTATCATCGGTCACTTGTCCTTCCTCAGAACAGAGATGGCGCAGTAATTCCAGTAAATCGACTAATTCTTGACCACATTCGGAGACTAAGACTTCTTTCCATAAATCTTCGATTAATTTCAGTCTTTGCTGCAGAAACAGGTTGGAAGTGGTGAAAATATCCTGTTCGGTTTCGGTCGAGGGGACAAGGACGCTCATAATTTTAATCAGTAATCAGTAATCAGTAATCAGTAATCAGTAATCAGTAATCAGTAATCAATAATCAATAATCAGTGAAAAGAAAGCTCAGAACTTGCCACTTAATACTATTCACTGAAAACTCAAATCTGATCATTGACAACTGATCACTGATAACTGATCTATCGGGATTAGTTCTTAGGGTTGGTCAGAAATGAGATTATATCCCAAAGAATCACATTTTTTCCTATTTTTAACAAAAATTTCACTATTTTTGCCTCTTTTCAGGGGGCAAAAGGACTTTTTTTCGGTAACTTTTTCTAGAAAAGATTATTGGTCACTGTTGACCGGTAACTGATCGGGAATATTGAGAAGGGGCAAGCGATCGCCCCGAAAGATTTCCTCGCTGTCTTTCCCGACTTCTATCAACCAATTATTAATAGAACGTAGTCCCAAGTAGGATAAAAGAAAGGGACTGACCGCTAGACTAAGCAAAAGCTCGATCGGTTGAGTTTTCATGGCAATTTCTCGGTTAAAGGACGGCGTTTGATGCGACGAATCGGAAAATTAGCAATCAGGGCTGTAGTCCGTTGGTCACTTTCTAGGATCAACTCGGTTTCCTCGGTGTCGATATCAAGATAACGACTGACCACTTCTAAGATTTCTTGACGCATCATATTAAGAAGTTCGGGACTAAGATCGGCGCGATCATGGGCCAGAATAAGTTTTAAGCGTTTTTTAGCTTGGTCGCCACTTTTGCCCGAACCGCGCCATGCTAGAAGTTTATCGATCAGGTCATTCATAGTAGGTTAAGGGGTTGAGATGAGAGAGTTTAAGGCCCAAACAAGCGACGACGCAGACGAGTAAGAAAACCTTCTTGACCGGCCATTAAATCTAGAAACGGCACATCGCGACCCTGTAAACGCTGGGCAATGTTTCTAAAGGCCATGGAGGGGAGAGAGGTCTTCTCCTCTAATACTAATGGTTCCCCTTTATTAGTGGAAATAATAATTCTTTGATCGTCGGGAATAATCCCCAACAAGGGAATTACCAAGAGGTCGAGAATGTCCTCGACGCTGATCATCTGATTAAGTTGGATCATTTCTGGCCGCAGCCGGTTGACAATCAGACGGATACTCTTAATATCTTCGCTTTCTAGTAATCCCACCACGCGATCGGCATCTCTCACCGCCGACATTTCCGGAGTAGTAACGATGATCGCTTCTTGGGCAGCGGCGATCGCATTGCGAAAACCCATTTCAATTCCTGCCGGGCAATCAATCAATACATAGTCATAACTTTTTGACAATTGGGCGACTAAATCCTTCATTTGAGCGGCAGTAATCGCCTCTTTGGTGCGGTTTTGTGCCGCCGGTAATAAGACCAGATTTTCCTGTCTTTTATCCTTAACTAAAGCTTTATCAAGGCTACAATCTCCCGCCACCACATCGAGGGCAGTATAAACGATACGCTGTTCTAATCCTAACAATAAATCGAGATTTCTCAGTCCGAAATCGGCATCGACAAGGGCGACTCGACAGCCTAATTGAGATAAGGCTGAACCTAAGTTCGCCGTTACTGTCGTTTTACCAACTCCTCCCTTTCCCGATGTCACCACAATTACACGAGCCATAATTTATATCAGTTATCAGTTATCAGTTATCAGTTATCAGTTACCGGTTATCAGTTATCAGTTATTGGTTTGATAGAGTTGGGAGCATCTCACCTTTGTAACCCCTAAATCAGGTTTTTATGTCAAGCTATTTTGAAAGCCTTGCTAGAAACCAGTTTTAGTGATAAGTATAATTACTCACTTGCATAAATGAGATGCTCCCGATAGAGTGATAGAGTGATAGAGTTTTTCATTTCAACGCAGTTAATCCCTATTTTTACTGGTCCCTGAATCACTATTTACTGATCACTGTTTACTGGTCACTGATCACTTTTTTTCTACCCATCCCACTTTATCTTTAAAGGTGTAGGTTCTGGAAAAATTATAAGCCCCAATGATGCGGATTCCTCCTTCGCTGATACAGGCAATTTCTGGTTCCATGCGATCGCTATCTAAAGCCGGAGCGCGTGCCACTAATTCAGCGATCCTCAGTTGAGTTAAGTCGATTCGCAGGGCCATAATTACCGCTGCTCGATCGCCGCGGAATCCAGCATGGGCCACACCGCGTAAACTCCCCCAAACTAATATATCGCCATCAGCGACGATCGAGCCGCCGGGGTTGACATCGCCCATGATTATAACTGTACCCGGGTGACGGATTTCTACACCCGATCGCAGGGTGGTTTTTAAGTACAAAGGTTCGGCGAGGAGGGATGGCAGCGGTTGCTCGTCCCCGAAAACCGTCGGATTCGAGCGCATTTGTTCGACATTGTAACCCATGGTTGCCGCTGCTACTGCGGTTTGTCTTCTTTGGGTTTGGATGGTATGCAGGGGTAATTCGGCGCTGTCTAAAATTGTGGCGATCGCTTGTAGTTGGCGCGTATCCATCAGGCGATCGTTGGACCTTAGGTGTACTGGTGTTCTAGCGGGGCAGTTTTGGCCGCTATTACGGAGATAATATTTTAATCCTGTCAAGATATCTGTCCAATCCTGACTTGTCTCCCCAGCGCCGGTTTTGGGCAAAATTAGCACCAATTTCTCACCCTCGCTTTTTAGGTGGATTTGGGCGTATCTCTCTATTACCGAGGCTGATGGCTCAATTTTTTCGGTTTCTAGGTCGATTTCTTGATTTATTTCGGTTTTAGTTTCATCCATAAAGATAATTTTTTACTTAAACAAGACAAAGCGTAAAATAGCGATCAGCAAACCGACGGAAGCGGTAATCAGTGAACCCCCTAAAATGGTTATCAATGCCCAAATTTGATTTTTTTGACTGCCCTCAACTATTTTGAGGCGATTATCCATCCCTTCGACTCTTTCGGTTAATTTGGCCTGTCCTATCTCTAGGGATTTAACATCTTGCTTGATTTCCTTAATATCAGCCTTAATTTCGACGATATTATTCTCGATCGCCGTGAAACGAGTCTCGATCGCCGTGAAACGAGTCTCGATCGCTTTTTGTCCGTTGATAATTAAGTCTTCTAGCCTTTGCAGGTCCGTATCGGCAACAGTTTTCATAAAAATTAACCGGCTATCAGTATAGATGTTTCTTTAATTTTGACATCCTCACCGCCGTAAACGGACGGTGATTCCCAAACCTCACGATTTAGGTTTCTGCTTCTTTCCCGAAGGATTTTTCGCACCTGCCTTAACAGATTTACTCTGTTCTGGTCTTATGGTCGCTCTACAGACTGACAC
>NZ_JAPZRB010000462.1:0-1435 GCF_027531105.1 Microcystis sp. LE18-22.4A | reverse complement strand
TTGATGTAATCCTTCAACCGATAGCGGCTAATTTGCATTAGCTCTTCTATATTTTTTGGGAACATTTGATGTAGCTGGAGCCAATGATAGAGATGTTGACCCACATAAAAACTGCTGTGTCTGCGTTGACCTTTATATCTTTTTTCGGGTCTTGTGACATATTTTTGGATTCCCATATCCTTAATTTTTTTACCTTGCATTGTGGCACTTGTATAGGCGATAGCTATAACAATTATCAGCTTAGATAGGTATTGCGGTGCTAATTGAGAACCTTCTAAGCTATAGCCTCCCGACTTAAAATCTCGAAACATCTCCTCAATATCAAATCTTTTTTGATCGGCCATTATTGCCGTCTCTAAATCTCCAAAGTTAGTCAGAATATACCAAGGCTCTTTTGTTTGAAAACCCCGATAAGTTTTTTTCCACTTACCCGCTAAGTTAAACTCGCCAAATCCCTGCTCTTTTGTAATATTTACATCCTGCAAAAATAGTTTAGTTCTTGGACTTAAACCCAATCCCCTCATTTCTTGATAAATTCCTTCTTTTGTCTTCACATTTGTGCTTTGTTTGTGTCTTAAACAAAAGTATATACTCTGCTCCTGAAGACACTTTCTAAGACTAACCGAGCAAAATTCTCTATCTGCTAACACCACGATTTTATGACCTGATAGCACGGTCAATGTTTTTTCTAATACTCGCTGCTGTTCTTCGAGATTACTACTTCCTTTTTTATCTAATATCTCCCCATAGATTGGCATGGCTCTCTTGTCATAAATCAGACTCACCATCAAGATATTAATTGCTCCCCAACTCGTCCGGTCTATGGCAATATATACTAATCCTTTTATTGTGAATCTTTCTGGCTGTTTTAACATCTCTTTTAGGCACGGAAACCAGATTCTTTCAATATTCAGAATTTCGAGCTTTAAAAATCTTTTTAGTTTTTTTCGCCGACTCTCAAACAGGATTGGTATTGGTAGTGCTTCTGCTAATATCTCTAACTTGGCTTGCTTTAGTATTTGCCAGGTTCCAACTATCATTAACAACAGTAGATATCTGGCTCGCCCCAGTTCATTCTCTAACACTTTCTGGTATAGTTCACTTATCATTTTTGTTCTCTAGGTCATATTTACTATATATGACTGATCTTTTTTGGAAGTCTGTGTCTGTATTCCATGCTACATAAGCTTTTCAGCTGGCTTGTCCCCCTGTCAGCCCCCTCTCAGGGAATAGCTGCATACCATAGTAATAGTTATACACTAGAACTCTTGCAAATTAATTATATGTTATAATAATGGGTTAACTAATTTTCCCCAAAAAATTAGTTAATCAGTACATTTGTCCTGAATGAAAACTTGAAGTTTAACTTTTAACTCAAAACTCTTTAGAGCTGCTTTAATTTGGTTATCAAAACCTCTTTATTTAAGCGGCACAA
>NZ_JAPZRB010000044.1:0-2717 GCF_027531105.1 Microcystis sp. LE18-22.4A | reverse complement strand
GTTTACCATCGCTATCGGGATAGACGATTGCGGTTTTCGGGCTGTCGTCGAGTTGTCTAACCATTGCTTAACCCTAGAATTTCGTCTTGGCTTCCTTAATAGTATAACTTTACTAGAAAAAATCAGAGCAAATATTTAGGGACGGTGATGCTCCTAAATCCTGTTTAAAAAGTATCGGAGAGTGGGAAGTGGGGAAGTGGGGAAGTCCAGTTATATCATTTTTCACAAGTAATGGGGCAGCGATGGTTAATTGCCCTCACCCCCAACCCAGCCGACTTCGGGGGGCGACGGGAGAGGTCTTTCGATAGACTAGAGTTATAGCCTGACAGTGGGGAGCTAGGGGCAAGAAAAGCTTAATATTTGAGATGAACCGATCGAGCGAGGATATCGTCTAGAATTAATTAGCTCAAAAAATCCTGACTGAATCTACTTTTAAGCGAACTTTTCTAAAAATGATGGCTGAATTACTGAGTCTAGTTCCTGCCAAGTCCCTCGAAACCGATGTAGTGGTAGGGGAAGCGTCGGCAGTATGTCCCCTTCCTCCAGTCACGGTTAGTAATGATACCCTACTTATTTCCCTAATCGATCGCTTGCGACGTACTTTGGAAAATCACCGGGGCGAAAATCAAATTGTGGTGATGCAGGATTTCCCGGATCCCGATGCTCTTTCTAGTGCCTGGGCCTATCAAATTATCGCCGAACAGTACGATATTCACTGTGATATAGTCTATGCGGGTACTCTCTCCCATCAGGAAAATGTCGCTTTGGTAAAACTAACGGGTTTACCGGCTAAACGTTGGGGAGTCCATACCCTCAAGGATAGAGATCTTTCGGTTTATCAGGGTTGTGTTTTTGTCGATGGTCAGGGAACCAATAGTCAGTTAACCACTCTGGTTAAACAGGCAAAAATTCCCATTATTGTCGTGATTGATCATCATACTCGCCAAGGGGATCTAGAGGCGGAATTTGTCGATATTCGTCCCCAAATCCGGGCAACAGCGACGATGTTAACCCAATATATCCAAAAAGGGTTAATAAGTTTTAATACTAGCGATACCATCCATGTTAAGTGTGCCACAGCTTTGATGCACGGATTGCGATCGGATACGAATAATTTAATGCAAGCGCAAGAGTGTGAATTTATTGCTGCTGGTTATCTCAGTCGTTTCTACGATGCCCAATTATTAAACGCTGTCCTGCAATCGGCCAGATCCCGACGGGTGATGGATGTGATTGAACGGGCCTTAAAAAACCGTATTATTAAAAATAATTATTCGATCGCCGGGGTGGGTTATTTGCGTTATGATGACCGGGATGCGATTCCCCAAGCTGCCGATTTTTTGGTGACAGAAGAAAATGTTCACACGGCTTTAGTTTACGGTATCGTTCACGATGAAGATGAGGATATCGAGTTAGTCATTGGTTCTATGCGTACCAGTAAAATTACCCTAGATCCCGATGAATTTCTCAAGGAAGCTTTCGGACAGGATAACCAAGGTCGCTTTTTTGGTGGTGGTCGTTATATGGCCGGAGGTTTTGAAATTCCGATCGGTTTCCTCGGTGGTTTTAATAATAATGCCGAATATGCGAAACTCAAGTGGGAACTGTATGACACCCAAATTAAACAGAAACTTTCCCATCTAGTTAACCCCGATGAAAAGGTAATTCGCACCTAGCTATTAGACCTCAGCTATCTATTATCATCGCAAAGACCGACCCGACACTGATATGAAACTTTATTTTGTGCGTCATGGATTAGCAGGACAATCGGGGGATTATCTCAACGACAGGGAACGTCCTTTAACCGAGGAAGGTAGGGCCAAAACTGCTAAAATTGCCCAAAGATTAGGACAGTTGGGGGTGAAATTTGACCTAATTCTCACCTCTCCCCTGGTGCGTGCCGTGCAAACCGCCGAAATTTTGCAAAAAGCGGGTTTAAGCCGTAAAATTGAGCAATTTAATCCCCTATCACCCAACGGCAATATTCAAGATTGGGTGCAATGGTGGCAAAAGTCGGACTATCAGCGAGAGGAAAACGCGATCGCAATGGTAGGCCACGAACCGGATTTAGGCTATTGGACGGAAATGCTAGTTTGGGGCAAGTTTCAAGGAAAATTATCGGTCAAAAAAGCGGGAATAATTGGTCTAGAGGTTCCCAATCAACAAAATCCCCTAGGCAAGTGTCAGTTATTCTGGTTGACAGCCCCGAAATTACTCCTCTAGAAATTAACCTGGGTGTATCTATCCTTTTTGGGGACTACAATCGATGTTTAGTTAATAGTTAAAAAATCATGAACGATGTAGAATTACGCCAGTTATTAACTGAGAAGTTAGCAATTTTGTCCGCACACAATCTTAATTTAGTTGGGCAATTTATTGATAAGTTAACTCATCTAGAGGCAGCAAACAAATCCGACAATTACCTAACAGAAAAAGCATTACAAAAATGGCAATTTTTAGTTAAAAATAATCAAGAAATGGACAATACAAATCCTTTAAGTGAAAATGAAATTAAGATAATTTGGCAATTTTTAAGTCAATCTCATCGATCTCGTCCGGTAGGATTAGCTAGAGGAGAATTTACCGAAATTTTGGGTTAAAGCCCCGTCCTTTTAGGACGGCTTTTTAAACTATATCTTGTTAACTTAACTTTTATTGTGCTATACTGATTTTGTCTAAGTCCCCCCTGCGTAAAATGTTTGTCTTAGAGTTTAAAG
>NZ_JAPZRB010000051.1:0-3493 GCF_027531105.1 Microcystis sp. LE18-22.4A | reverse complement strand
CCACTCCCCACTCCCCACTCCCCACTCCCCACTCCCCACTCCCCACTCCCCACTCCCCACTCCCCACTCCCCACTCCCCACTCCCCACACCCCACACCCTGCTCCCTTCCCCGATCAATGGCAAAAATCCAGCTTAAAACCCCAAAATCAGAGCATCTTGCCGCCATGGTGGCACTCGATCGCACCAGTCTCGGCGGTATCTGGACGTTATCGGGATATCAACGGGAATTAGACAGCCCCAACAGTGAATTATTAATTCTTACCCTGGACCGGGATAGCGAAACCCTAATCGGATTGGCTTGTTTTTGGGCAATTCTCGAAGAAGCGCATATTACCCTCCTGGCAATTTACCCCGACTATCAAAGACAAGGATTAGGAAAACTACTTCTCTACAAACTTCTGGAGAAGGCTGTACAAAGACAACTGGAAAGGGCTACGCTAGAGGTGAGGGTATCGAACCAGTCAGCGATCGCGCTCTACGAGCATTTTGGCTTCCGCGTCGCTGGAGAGCGTAAAAATTATTATCCGCAAACTGGCGAATCGGCCCTAATTTTCTGGCGCAACGATCTACAAACGGCCGCTTTTCAGGAACAATTAAGCAAGTGGCGACAAGAAATCCTCTCAAGACTGGCGCAGGGAGAGTGGCAATTAGAGGAAGAAACCAGAGCCAAAATAGATACCATGGGGATGCAATGATTACCTACAAGCTTAAATCAGGTCGAGGTTAGGGAAAAATGAGGATTTTAGTGTTGGCGTGGGAATTTCCACCGCGATTAGTGGGCGGTATCGCCCGTCATGTCGCTGAACTCTATCCCGAAATCGTCAAACTCGGTCATGAAGTCCATTTAATCACGATCGAATTCGGTCAAGCCCCCAGTTACGAACTGGTCGAAGGCATTCACATCCACCGTGTCCCCGTACCCCCCGGCAATGACTTTTTCCATTGGGTGGTCAACATGAATAACAGCATGGGGCAACAGGGCGGCAAACTAATCGCCGAATACGGAAAATTTGACCTTGTTCATGCCCACGATTGGTTAGTAGGGGATGCGGCCATTGCCATGAAACATCTCTTTAAAATCCCCCTGATTGCCACTATTCACGCCACGGAATACGGACGTTATAACGGACTGCACACCGACACCCAACGCTATATCGCCGGCAAAGAGGGAACCCTCGTCTATAATGCTTGGCGCGTTATCGTCTGTACCAGCTATATGCGTCATGAAGTCCATCGGGCTTTGGGCGCCCCCTGGGATAAAATCGATGTGGTTTATAACGGTATTCGGGCCGAGAAAAAGCAAAGAGACCCTAACTTTGATTACCAAGCTTTTCGTCGTCAATATGCCGAAGATTACGAAAAAATCGTCTATTACGTCGGGCGTATGACCTTTGAAAAGGGGGTTTCGGTGTTACTCAACGCTGCCCCAAAAGTCCTCGCCCAGACTGGAGCTAAAACTAAATTTGTCATTATCGGTGGCGGCAATACCGACAAACTCAAACAACAGGCCTGGCATCTCGGTATCTGGCATCATTGTTATTTTACGGGCTTTATGTCCGATGAAAACCTCGATCGCTTCCAAACCGTGGCCGATTGTGCCGTTTTTCCCAGTCTTTACGAACCTTTTGGTATTGTCGCCTTGGAAAGTTTCGCCGCTAGGGTTCCCGTGGTAGTTTCCGATACCTGCGGTTTTCCCGAAGTTGTCCGTCATGGCCAAACGGGAATTGTCACCCGGGTCAATAATCCTGATTCCCTCGCTTGGGGCATTTTGGAGGTTTTAAATCATCCCGAATACGCCCACGAATTAGTTAATAACGCCTACGAAGACCTAGAAAAACGCTTTCATTGGGCAAATTTAGCCCGTCAAACCGAGACAGTATATGGTTTGGTCGTCCAAGAACGACAACTGGTAGAATGGCGTTAATCAGGGAGCGGTTTTTTAGCCGTCAGCCGTCAGTATTAGGGGTCAGTTTATGTTCTAAAATAACAAAGGCACAACTTAACTTCTCTAACTATGACTATGAAAGCAGCTGAAATTATGACCACGGAGGTGGCCAAGATTAAAGGTTCTGAAACCGTTGCCAAAGCAGTACAATTGATGAGAGAAAAGAACATTAGAACTCTCATTGTTGATCGCCGTCACGATGAAGATGCTTACGGAATTATCACCGAAACCGATATTGTCTATAAAGTCGTCGCTTTCGGTCAAGATCCGCAAAAGGTGCGAGTCTATGAAGTGATGAGCAAACCCTGCATCGTGATTAATCCCGACCTCGGGGTTGAATATGTAGCTCGCTTATTTGCTAATACCGGTATTCGTTTCGCACCGGTAATTAAAGGTGATTTGCTCGGTGTTATCTCTGTTAGTGACATCCTCCATAAAGGTAACGCCGTCGAAAAGCCCCGCAGTCTTGATTTAGAAGCGGAGATTATCAAAGCTAGAGATATTGCCCGGGCAGTATGTGCTGAAAAAGGGGGAAATTCTCCCGATTGTGCCGCAGCTTGGGATGTTGTTGAGGAATTACAGGCAGAATTGGCACACCAACGCGCTAAAAAACCGGAAAAAACCTATTTTGAGGAATACTGTCAAGAAAATCCCGATGCTTTTGAAGCTCGTATTTATGACACCTAATCCCCATGGCTTTGAGGTATTCTCCGATACCTCAAACTTTTTAATCCGGCAAAAGTAGTGTATAAAGGTTTTATTTACTAATAATCGAGGAAAAACTATGGCCGATCTATTTGTCATCGCCTATGAGGACGAATTTAAAGCAGAAGAAGTTCGTTTAACTTTGGCTAAACTGCAACAGGAACATCTCATCGAGCTAGAAGATGCTGCCGTAGTGGTTAAAAACAAAGATGGCCAGATTAAACTCAAGCAAGCGGTCAATTTAACGGCAGCGGGAGCCGCTAGTGGCAGTTTCTGGGGATTATTAATCGGAATGCTCTTTTTATCCCCTTTATTAGGGGCCGTCCTCGGTGCTGCTGGTGGCGCTTTGGGAGGTGCTTTAAGTGATATCGGTGTGGATGACAATTTTATGCGCGAATTGGGAGAAACCCTGCAGCCCAGTACCTCTGCTCTCTTTGTTCTCGTCCAAAAAGTTACCCCCGATAAGGTCCTCGATGAAGTGGCCCCCTACGGAGGTAAAGTGTTACGCACTTCTTTGACCAAAACCGACGAAGCGGAATTACAGAAAGTTCTCGACCAAAGAGGTGTTCAACCCGAAACCGTTTAGGATCTGGGTCCATAAAAGCCAGAAAAAGGGAATATATTTCCCTTTTTACTTTTTGAACAAGAATGGGTTTAGCATGACAACCACAGCAGCTATAAAATAAGAAACAATCAATAATTAGGGCTTGCTGAAAAAGTTTTTCGGTGGTGGCAGGGTGTGGGGTGTGGGGTGTGGGGTGTGGGGTGTGGGGTTTTATCGATTTTCAGGTGGTCAACTACCTAATTTTCAGGGAAAAAGTCCCGGAATTTTCCCCCCAATC
>NZ_JAPZRB010000312.1:0-2932 GCF_027531105.1 Microcystis sp. LE18-22.4A | reverse complement strand
AGGAATAAACTTGGGAGAAGATTCTGTTCTCGGTTTTCATCTTGTAGGGATTCTTGCTTTTTCCCTATCTACCCAGATATTTTTCTTTTTGGCAACCCTTGTCTTGTCAGGTTTTGACCCACTTGTGTCCGTCAGTCAGCCAGAACACTTACTATCAATTTCAAACTAAGTTCCAATTAATCTTAAACCCTATTAGGGATTGAAACGTATTTAGCCCGATGGATAAGGCAGATTTTGAGGGTTCCAATTAATCTTAAACCCTATTAGGGATTGAAACGAGGTTAAAGGTAGCCTCTCCGACTGCGGCTTTCAAGTTCCAATTAATCTTAAACCCTATTAGGGATTGAAACGAGGAAATCATTGATTATCTTGGCTTTGAAAATGTTCCAATTAATCTTAAACCCTATTAGGGATTGAAACTAATTCGGATGCTAATCTTTCTACCAAGACACGCCGAGTTCCAATTAATCTTAAACCCTATTAGGGATTGAAACCTGTATATAGAGCGTGGGTTCGCACGGGAAGCCCTAATCCGGTTCCAATTAATCTTAAACCCTATTAGGGATTGAAACGGGTTACAACCCTTAACCCCGATATACTCAAAGTCTCGTTCCAATTAATCTTAAACCCTATTAGGGATTGAAACGGAAATTCTAAAAATAGGTAATTTTTCGCATTTGTTCCAATTAATCTTAAACCCTATTAGGGATTGAAACTCACATTGTGCAAGGGGGATTTAAATTAATCCCTGTTCCAATTAATCTTAAACCCTATTAGGGATTGAAACACTTCGCTTTTAATCACATAAATTCTAAGATCAAAAGTTCCAATTAATCTTAAACCCTATTAGGGATTGAAACAAATCGACGCGAATTAAAATTTGCTTTGCGGATAGTTCCAATTAATCTTAAACCCTATTAGGGATTGAAACATCGCAAGGAAAGGGGCTTACCGGCGCAATTTTGCGTTCCAATTAATCTTAAACCCTATTAGGGATTGAAACCAGTGGCGGGCGCTGTCAATCCTTTAGGTCTATCGTTCCAATTAATCTTAAACCCTATTAGGGATTGAAACAACGAGAATAATATTAGACAATTAGCCTTAGAAGTGATAAAGTTCCAATTAATCTTAAACCCTATTAGGGATTGAAACTGAAGAAACACTAAACAAAACCAGTGCTATGATGACGTTCCAATTAATCTTAAACCCTATTAGGGATTGAAACTCGAGCTTTTCAATCCGATTTTCAAGAGATTCGATGTGTTCCAATTAATCTTAAACCCTATTAGGGATTGAAACAGTTTCGTGAATCCAAATAGTTTGATAGGGTGATTGTTCCAATTAATCTTAAACCCTATTAGGGATTGAAACCCCAATTTCTCTCAATTGGCTATCGATTCTATTGTGGTTCCAATTAATCTTAAACCCTATTAGGGATTGAAACGCCGGGGTAACAACTCGAATTGGAATTTCATTGAACAAATGTTCCAATTAATCTTAAACCCTATTAGGGATTGAAACTGCCTTAAAATCCGAACAGGTTCGCACTGCTATCGCTGGAGTTCCAATTAATCTTAAACCCTATTAGGGATTGAAACTTTTTGCCTGATACCTGATAACTGTGTGCGCTTAATTGTTCCAATTAATCTTAAACCCTATTAGGGATTGAAACACAAACGATCGCTTTTTGGATCGAGAGATTAAAAGATGTTCCAATTAATCTTAAACCCTATTAGGGATTGAAACAGTCTATAAATTTTCATGATGATCCTCCTGTAATGGTTCCAATTAATCTTAAACCCTATTAGGGATTGAAACAAAAGCATCTCTTTTCTCACCCTCGATCCGAATCGTGTTCCAATTAATCTTAAACCCTATTAGGGATTGAAACTAGAGAAACTAAGGACATATCCTCAAAATTGGCTTGTTCCAATTAATCTTAAACCCTATTAGGGATTGAAACCTTAAGGAAAGATTCAAATCCGTGGAAACAAAAGGGTTCCAATTAATCTTAAACCCTATTAGGGATTGAAACTATAACTTTGTGCGGCGGCGGGCTGGGCGTAATCTTGTTCCAATTAATCTTAAACCCTATTAGGGATTGAAACTTATGATCAACCTTTGCCTGCTTGCCAAGCTCTCGAGTTCCAATTAATCTTAAACCCTATTAGGGATTGAAACATAAAGCGGCGGCCTGCTGTAATTTTCCCCCCCGGGTTCCAATTAATCTTAAACCCTATTAGGGATTGAAACCTTATCAGTGGACATCATGGCATCGGTGAAGTATTCGTTCCAATTAATCTTAAACCCTATTAGGGATTGAAACACTGTAGAAGATATAAACCTGTTAACGAGTTACTGCCATGGTTCCAATTAATCTTAAACCCTATTAGGGATTGAAACTTTCATTCACCTCTTTATAATACCATGAAAAATCGTTCCAATTAATCTTAAACCCTATTAGGGATTGAAACATAGCGAGCGCCGGGAGTCTGTCTTAGCATCAATGTTCCAATTAATCTTAAACCCTATTAGGGATTGAAACACCACTAGGCAATGACAGTGAAAGGTATATACAGGTTCCAATTAATCTTAAACCCTATTAGGGATTGAAACAACACCTTATGGGCAACGCGCCCGGAATAGGATTGTTCCAATTAATCTTAAACCCTATTAGGGATTGAAACAACTCAGAACATCATAAAACTTCAGCTTAGAGATGGTTCCAATTAATCTTAAACCCTATTAGGGATTGAAACTGAGGGGATGTATCCCCTCAGACTCCCCTCTATCAGGTTCCAATTAATCTTAAACCCTATTAGGGATTGAAACTTGGAATACCCGGATATAACTTCCCTTGCCTTTCAAGTGCCTTGTTCCAATTAATCTTAAACCCTATTAGGGATTGAAACACCTGTTACGACCTCCTTGT
>NZ_JAPZRB010000434.1:0-1208 GCF_027531105.1 Microcystis sp. LE18-22.4A | reverse complement strand
ATTTCTTCATAATTTAACAATGAACCAAATAAAACAACTTTCGTGACTCCCTACTTCTCTTTAAGGAGACTAGCACATTTTTGAGCAATTTTTAACCCTGCTTGTTGCCGTTGTTTCATCTCTAATAGAAATTGTTCACGGTTTGCTCTCGCTGCTAAAACTTCAGCAATAATCTCTTGTTTTCGTTCTTCAGTTAACTGTGTCATTATGATTACCCCTAAATCATTGAATATCAATAGTTTCTATGATAGCAATTTTTGTGATAAGCGATCGCATCTTCTTCTCGATTGGATTGAAACAACGAAACCCAACAATAATAAAGGTGTGTTACTGCGGTGACATACCTTTTCTCTATCAGTCATCAGGAGAGCTTATTTAAGGTCTGCTGAATAAATCTAAAAACCTTGTTGGATAAGACTTTTGGACTTTTTTCCCCTCAAAAAGTGCCAGCCATTGCGGGGATCGGGGGAAAATTCAGGTACTTTTTCCCTGAAAATTAGGTAGTTGACCACCTCAAAACTGGTAAAACCCCACACCCCACACCCCACACCCCACACCCCACACCCTGCCCCCACGAAAAGCTTTTTCGGCAAACCCTATCTAATTGTGTGTTGGGTTTCCTTAGGTCAATCCAACCGACAAGAGCGGCTATAAAATCTAATATAATCAAGACAGCAGGCTCTCTTAGGTTTGGTGGGTATGTATTCTAAGATACAGTCCTGCTGGCAAGCGGGTGGAAGGAAGCACAGAGACACAGAGGACACAAAGATTGATCGCTTCTATAGTAAGTTAAACTGATCACACAAAGAATAAGAGAGCCGATTCAACTATCAACTTGAACAGGGAGAACTTCCAGAAAATCACCTAAATTTATCATTTGTTGCTCTATGAGTCAATGGTCAGCAACGAAAGCCAAACAAGTTTTAAAAGCATTAAAAAGCATAGGTTGGAAAATTAAACGCAGTGGACTGTTTCAGCTAAAATAGGGCAATAGATTTCGGCTTAAAGTCTTAAATTATAGAATTTATAGCATTTTTCTAATACACCAAATTAACTGAAACAATCCAGTAGTGGACTGTTTCAGCTAATTTGGTGCAATAGATTCTCCCGATTCCTCCTCCTCAAACACAGGATAAAGATGTTTCAGCTTGACCCTAGCATCGCTGGTCGTAAACGTCCATATTACTGTAGATGCAGTCTGATTACGT
>NZ_JAPZRB010000195.1:0-3179 GCF_027531105.1 Microcystis sp. LE18-22.4A | reverse complement strand
CTATAAACAATGGCAAGAAGATAACATCGCTCCTCAAGTGGTCTTTGAAATTCTCTCCCCTTCTAATAGTTTAGAAGAAATGGAGCGAAAACTCCTCTTTTATCAACGTTATGGAGTGGAA
Source organism: Microcystis sp. LE18-22.4A (assembly GCF_027531105.1). NCBI lineage: Bacteria > Bacillati > Cyanobacteriota > Cyanophyceae > Chroococcales > Microcystaceae > Microcystis > Microcystis sp. LE18-22.4A. The sequence continues at coordinate 3,058 of NZ_JAPZRB010000195.1, read as the reverse complement.
GAATACTATCTCTATGATCCCGATTCTCATAATTTTCAAGGATGGTTAAGACAGGAAGGACTATTAAGTTCTATACCTGAGATTAAGGGATGGGTTAGTCCTCGGTTAAATATCCGATTTGAATTGAGAGGAGATGAGTTAGAAATTTATAGTTTAGATGGTCAGAAATTTTTGACTTCTATCGAGTTATCTCAAAAAGCTGAACGTTTAGCTGAATATATCCGTTCTCTGGGAATTGATCCCGATACTTTATGAATATTTAAAGGAGCAGAAATTATGACCTTTACACCAGCTATTGATCCAGATATTGAATACCCCGATAGTGACGGTAAACCGATGGCCGATAATACCGAACAATACGAATGGATCGTGAAAATTAAAGAAAATCTTGAGATTCTCTTTGCTAATTCTCCTAACGTTTTTATTGCGGGAGATCTGCTCTGGTATCCTGTCCAAGATAAAAAAATTACCGGACCGGTTGCTCCCGATGTTATGGTAGTATTTGGTCGTCCGAAAGGAAGAAGGGGTTCCTATAAACAATGGCAAGAAGATAACATTGCTCCTCAAGTGGTCTTTGAAATTCTCTCCCCTTCTAATAGTTTAGAAGAAATGGAGCGAAAACTCCTCTTTTATCAACGTTATGGAGTGGAAGAATACTATCTCTATGATCCAGATTCTCATAATTTTCAAGGATGGTTAAGACAGAAAGGAATATTAAGTTCTATACCTGAGATTAAGGGATGGGTTAGTCCTCGGTTAAATATCCGATTTGAATTGACAGAAGATGAGTTAGAAATTTATAGTTTAGATGGTCAGAAATTTTTAACTTCTATTGAGTTATCTCAAAAAGCTGAACAAGCAAGTTTACAATTAGAACAAGAACGTCTTAAAGCTGAACGTTTAGCTGAATATATCCGTTCTCTGGGAATTGATCCCAATACTTTATAATGATATAATTGATGGGTTGTGACGAATACTAATTAACTGGTAAACTGCCTAAGTTATCGTCATTGAACCTAGCCTAGGGCTATACTTAACTATGTAATCAGTAAAAAAACAAATCTATGAAAGCTTGGGCAAAATCTTTAGAAAAACCAGCAGTAGAATTTTCTGAAACCCAATTAACCTTATTATCGGGGAAAATTCCCGAGGGATTGCGGGGTAGTCTCTATCGCAATGGTCCGGGGAGATTAGAAAGAGGTAAGCAAAAAGTTGGTCATTGGTTTGACGGAGATGGGGCAATTTTAGCTGTACATTTTCATGATAATGGAGCCAATGCCACCTATCGTTATGTTCAGACTGCCGGTTATCAGCAAGAAAGCGCCGCTAATCAATATTTATTTCCTAATTATGGCATGAATGCCCCCGGCTTCTTGTGGAATAATTGGGGAAAAGAGGTAAAAAATGCCGCTAACACCTCGGTGTTAGCTTTACCCGATAAATTATTAGCTCTCTGGGAAGGGGGTTTTCCCCATAAATTAGATTTACAATCTTTAGAAACCCTAGGCTTAGATAATTTATCTAGCTTACAAGCAAAGGAAACTTTTTCCGCTCATCCTAAGCTAGATTTGTCCAGAGGAGAGATTTTTAATTTCGGGGTGACAATCAGTGCCAAAGTTAGTTTAAATCTCTATAAGTCTGACTCCACTGGTCAAATTATCCAGAAAAACACTTTTGAGTTAGATAGATTGTCTCTGCTGCATGACTTTGTTTTAGCAGGACAGTATCTCGTCTTTTTTGTCCCACCGATAAAAGCGGATAAGTTATCGATACTGTTGGGATTTAAAACTTTTAGTGATGCCATGCAGTGGCAGCCAGAATTAGGAACAAGAATACTAATTTTTGAGCGAGATTCTCTACAGTTAGTCAGTGAAAGTGTTACGGATTCATGGTTTCAATGGCACTTCGCTAATGGTTGTGTGAATGACCAAGGCAATCTTGAAATTGTTTTTGTCCGTTATGATGACTTTAAAACTAATCAATTTTTAAAAGAAGTTGCCACGGGTGAAACCGAAACCTTAGCCATCGGAAAATTAGCAAGTATCACCATCAATCCCCTATCAGCAAAGGTGATTAATCAGGAAATTCTCTCGGATTTAAGCTGTGATTTTCCCGTGGTTTCCCCGCAACTGGTGGGACAAAAATGGCAAAATACTTTTTTAGCTGTCCCTCGTCCCGATAGCGATATTCGTCGGGAAATTATCGGAATTCCTGCTTGTTATAATCACTCCACAGGTAAGTTAACTATTGCTTATCTAGAAAATAACTGTTATGGCAGTGAACCGATTTTTGTCTCCGATGGTTTATCTCCAGAAACGGGATGGTTAATCGTCGTGGTTTACGACGGCAATAATCACAGCAGCCAAGTGAGAATCTATGATAGTCAGCAGTTAGAAAAAGAGCCCCTTTGCTGTCTGCAATTACCCAGTGTTATCCCTCCCGGTTTTCACGGTACTTGGCAAGAAAAATCAGAAAAAGTAAGCTAAAACGTATTTAAATCGCTTATTCTTAGATTAGCCGAATCTCCCCCAATCCCTTTACTGTTGCAAGAGTGCAAGAGCGCAAGAGTGCCTCGTCTCAACAAGCAATTTGAATTAGGAACAGCCTAGCTTTGACGTTAGCGCTCGCATCTTCGCCATGACAAGGGGTAAGATTGCTTTGGGGGGTTTTAGTTGAAAGAGAAAGGTTAACGCGGAAAGTATCCCCCTCTCCTCGTAGGTTAAGGGGATGAGGTCATAACAATCTGTTGCCAAAACCGACTTTTCAGAATACAATAGAGAAGAGTAGTCATTCATCGCTCAGATTAGTTAAGATGATATTACATGACTAATAATATTGACCATGATCGCTTATTTAAGGAGTTAATCTCCACCTTTTTTGTCGAATTTATTGAGTTATTTTTTCCTCAATTGATGGATTATTTAGATAGGGACTCGATTACTTTTTTAGACAAAGAAGTATTTACCGATGTCACCGAAGGAGAAAGGTATGAAAGTGATTTAGTCGCACAAGTTAAGTTTCGAGGAAAGGAATCTTTTTTTCTGATTCATCTGGAGGC
>NZ_JAPZRB010000099.1:0-10790 GCF_027531105.1 Microcystis sp. LE18-22.4A | reverse complement strand
CCTATCGGCTCAATGGTCTCTACTCAAAGAAAAATATCCCAGTCGTCGGGTTATTATTGCCAGCAAAAATATCAAAGATTTCCAAAACATTACTGATTGCGCTCTCTGGCAAGATATACATTATTAAAGCGAAACCGCTTGCTTTTATTTTTTTCAATAATAATTATAGATCTAAAACAATCTATTTGCCGCCCGAAAATTCCCCCCATAATCTTGAGATTTTTTTGATAAATAGGACTCGATCGAGGATAATTAGAAGAAATATTTTGACTCATAACCAAATCTAATCAAGAAGCCCAGTGACGATTCCCCTCCTAGAGTTGTTTGTATTCGCCACCGTTTTGTGCGGATTTTTAGGAACATTCCTGAAAAAAAACTTAATCATGAAGATTATCGCCATGGATGTCATGAGTACGGGCGTTATCGCCTACTATGTGGTGATTTCTTCCCGTGACGGTTTATTTACCCCTATCCTCGGTACAGTTAAACAACAAAATTACGCCGATCCTGTACCCCAAGCAGTGATTTTAACAGCGATCGTCATCGGTTTTTCCATTCAGGCGTTAATGCTGGTGGGAGTGATGAAATTAGCTAAAGATAACCCCACCCTCGACAGCAGCGAGATAGAAAAAAATAATACACCATGAATACTTTAACGATCGCCTGGATAAGTTTACCCTTTTTGATCGGCTTTATCATCTATTTATTGCCGCGATTAGACAAATATCTGGCTCTCGCCGCCACTATTATCTCTCTCGCCTATTCTCTCCTTCTATTTAGCCAATCCTCCCCCATAACCCTTAACCTACTAGATAATTATGGCGTGAGACTGGTAGCCGATCAGTTAAGTGCCTATTTTATCCTCACCAATGCCCTGGTGACGATGGCAGTTATTTTTTATAACTGGGAAAGTAGCAAAACGGCCTTTTTTTACGCTCAAGCTATCATTCTCCACGGCAGCATTAATTCTGTCTTCGTCTGTGAGGATTTTATTAGCGTTTACGTTGCCCTAGAAGTAATTAGTATTGCCGCTTTTCTGGTGATTGCCTACCCTCGCAGCGATCGCTCTCTCTGGGTTGCCCTGCGTTATCTGTTTATCAGCAATGTGGCGATGTTATTTTACCTAATCGGTGCGGTTTTAGTCTATAAAGCCAATAATTCCTTTGCTTTTGCTGGTTTAAAGGACGCACCTCCCGAAGCCTTGGCTTTAATCTTCATGGGATTATTAGTCAAAGGGGGAATCTTTGTCTCGGGATTATGGCTACCGATGACACACTCGGAATCGGAAACCTCCGTCTCGGCGCTGATGTCGGGGGTGGTGGTAAAAGCTGGCATTTTTCCCCTCCTGCGCTGTGCTTTAATCCTAGAGGATTTAGATGTCCTAATTCGGCTTTTCGGGGTGCTAACGGCGATTTTTGGCGTGTCATACGCAGTGTTTGAAAAGGATAGCAAGCGGATGTTAGCCTTCCATACTATTTCCCAGTTAGGTTTTATTTTAGCCGCCCCGGTAGTCAGTGGTTTTTATACCCTTACCCACGGTTTAGTTAAATCTTGCCTATTTCTGTTAGCGGGAGTTTTACCCAGTCGCAATTTTAAAGAATTACAGCAACAATCGCTCCCTAATTCTCTCTGGATTGCCCTAGTGGTTGCTAGTTTTTCTATCTCTGGATTCCCCCTATTATCTGGTTTTGGTGCGAAAGCGTTAACGATGAAAAATTTAGTCCCCTGGCAAGAGATTATGATCAATCTTGTGGCGGTGGGGACGGCGATTTCCTTTGCTAAATTTATCTTTTTACCCCACGCGGGTGGCGAAAGTAAACAGAAGTTAACTATCGGTTTCTGGACAGCAATAATTCTGCTCCTTGCCGCCCTATTTTTAGCCAATGCCGTCTATGTTGAAGCTTATAATCTCCCCAATCTTATCAAAGCTTTAGCCGTCATCGGTGCTGGGTGGTGGTTATATCTGGGAGTTTTCAAAAAGTTATCCCTAAAATTATCGCGGGCTTGGGAACAATTTGATCATCTCGTCGGGATGATGAGTATAATGTTAGTTCTATTGTTTTGGATGGTCTTAGCATGATCGGACATATAATTCTGCGTTTAACTATGTGGTTTTTACTCACCGCTAATTTTACCCCCGCTAATATTATGATCGGGGTGGCTATTGCTTTTCTTTTACCCCGTAATTTCGCCTCTAGCGAAACTTTAGGCGATTGGTTAAAGGTAATAATTAAAGTCTTTATAGCTATTCCCCAAGCTTATAAAGAAGCGTTTGAAATCATCTTTCGTCCCCACAAGGAAGAAGAAATTATTTTAGAGAGAATTTCGGGTAAACGTTCACCCAGATTGGCTTTTTGGGATATATTTCTCATTACCTTTACCCCGAAAACTATCGTCACCGAATACAAGGAAAATGAGGGTTATGAAGTTCATCTAATTAAACGGAGTTCCCAGGAATGAATATTGTTCTCATTGCCATGATTGTCGCCCTATTAATTCCCCTTTATGAAGTGGCAAGAAATGATGACATCTGGCAAAAAATGGCCGCCTTTGCCAGTGCTTCCAGTAAATCATCGATTATTATTCTAGTGGTGTCAGTTCTACGGGATGATTGGATGATTGGAGTGGTAGCAGTGATTATTCTCAGTGTCGGTAATGCTGGCTTTATGTTATTAGCACAAATTCTTAAACGATTGAACGAATCATGATTGACATTTTCAGTTATATCTGCATCGCTATCGGAGTGTTTTTCTGGTTTTGGGGAACGGCGCATCTTTTAGACAAGCGCTCGGTATTATATAAATTACATGGTCTATCTGTCGCTGATACGTTGGGTTCTATGGCGATTATTTTCGGGCTACTTTTGAAAGTTCCCCAAAATTGGCCTTTATTGTTATTGGCAATAATTTCCCTGGCAATTTGGAACACCATGTTAGGCTACGTTTTAGCTTATACTTCTAGCGATCGAGAGTAAAATTAAAGATGAATGAAAGTTATCTCTATGTTATTGTTGCCCTCTTGCCTTTAACTGCGGCGATGGTAATGTTACAATCCAATCCCTACCAAGCTCTAGTAATTCGCGGGGTTTTGGGAGCAATAGCCGCTTTAGTTTATGCTTTATTAGGGGCAGCAGATGTGTCTTTAACCGAAGCTTTGATGGGAACCATGTTAGCCGTAACTCTCTACGCGGTGGCGATTCGTTCCTCTTTAGTGATGCGTTTAGGAGTAATTGCCGAGGAAAACGATACAGTTTTAGAACAGTTAAAAACTCAACTACAAACGGTTTTAAGTAAACGTTTTATGCGTTTAGAATTAGTTGCCTACAGTGATAAACAAGCTTTGCAACAGGCACTTATGGATAAGGATATTCATGCCGTCTGTATCCGTCAAGACAATCCAGAAACCATCCCCTACGAAACCACAATTAGATTACCCTATCTCTACGATATTTTTAAAAATGAATTAACGGCAGCCAACACAACTTTAACCTGTATTGAAACCCGAAAATTAGAGGAGAAACACTAATGAAATGGATTTATACTCTAGCCGCCATTGCCTTCGCTATCAAAATGGTAATTATTCCCAATACTGCTTCCTCTGTATCATCCTTAGAAATTGTTGAATCCCTGGTGCGCGACGGTGGTGTTCCTAATGCGGTTTCGGTAGTGATTTTTCGTAATCGTCTCTACGATACCATCTATGAAGTGGTTGTTTTTACCATTGCCATTATGGGGGCAAATTTTCTTTTAGCCACCGAAAAACCCGCCAGTAAAATCCATCAATTTACCGACCAACCTTCAATTATTTTAGCCCGTTTAGGGGCAACAATTACCGCTTTAGTGGGCATTGAATTAGCTATCCGCGGACATTTAAGTCCGGGGGGAGGTTTTGCCGCCGGAGTCGCCGGAGGTACGGCAATTGGTTTAATAGCAATTACCTCGTCTCCCGAATGGATGCAAGCAATTTATCGCCGTTGGCAAGCGGCAACATGGGAGAAAATTTCCGTCTTAGTTTTTATTGTTTTAGCCGTCATTACTCTCTCAGGATTTGAGTTACCCCACGGGGAATTAGGAGCGCTATTTAGTGGCGGCATTTTACCGATACTAAATATTTTAGTCGCCGTTAAAGTAGCTTTAGGTTCCTGGGCAGTAATCCTCGTTTTTATCCGCTATCGCGGTTTATTGTGAGAGGTTAATATCTATATTTATAGAACGTAGGTTGGGTTGAAGCATGAAACCCAACGCCCACTCATGTTACGCTACCGCTAACCCATCCTACAAATAATTGTGCCTCCCTACTTAATAGCTATAATTTATAGCTTTAGGTCAAAACTGGGGATTAACCGATAATCATAACATGACTTGATGGTTGAAAAAATGCTATAGTAATTTTGTTGCCCTCCTCAAGAATCAATAGGCATCTAATGATTCTGCTAAAAGAACTCCCGAGGTAAAAATTATGGTTAACGTTATTCGCGGTTCTTCAGCTAAACCTGTATCTTCTCAAAGATTAGCTAAATATTTTGAGGAAAGAACAGATATAGAGGGAACATTGTATATCGGCTATCCTATTATTGGAACTCCCCAAGGAGGATATCAAATTGATGCTCTATTAGTCTCTCGTCAGCAAGGGGTTATTATTTTTAATATTGATGAGGGAAAAAATTATGATTTGGATATTGAAGGCACTCAAGACGAGAGCATAACCAAGTTAGAAGCAAAACTGCTGTCTTATAAAGAGCTTGTTCAAAAAAGAAAGCTAATAGTTAACATTTCTGTAGCCACCTATGCACCGATTTGGAATAATTATCCAGAAGGAATTAACCCAGAGGAATATCCTGTTCTTATTAAAGATAAAGATCTTGATGATTTTATCAAGAAATGTCAAGGCAATGATTCTGAATATTTCGAGAAAGTCAACTCAGTTATACAAGCTGTTACAACCATTAGAAAAAAAGACGCTCGCAGTTATGTTGTTAAACGAGATTCTAGGGGAGCAAAGTTAAAAAAATTAGAAGATTCTATCGCTAATCTTGATGAAACTCAAAATAAGGCTGTTTTAGAAACCACTAAAGGTGTACAAAGAATTAGAGGTTTAGCAGGTTCGGGAAAAACAATTGTCTTAGCGCTGAAAGTAGCTTATCTTCATGCAACTCATCCCGATTGGAATATTGCTGTTACCTTCTATACACGCTCGTTAAAGGATCAATACAAAGATTTAATTACTCGGTTTAGTTATGAGCATAAAAATTCCGAACCAGACTGGGAAAAAGTAAAAATTATTCACGCTTGGGGAAGTCCTGAGATAGAAGGAATTTATTATGAGCTATGTAAACGACATAATATTGAATATTTAGATTTTAGTCAAGCAAACAACCTAACATATTTGTTGAATGAAGACCCTTTTGAGTTTGTCTGTCAAAAAGCCTTCCGAGAGATTAAAAAATTTCATCAATATTATGATCTTATTTTAATTGATGAAGCTCAAGATTTTCCTCAAGACTTCTTAAGACTCTGCTATGAAATCTTGAAAGATGATAAACGTTTAGTTTATGCCTATGATGAGTTGCAAAGCTTAAATAGTAAAGTCATGCATTCTCCCGAAGTTATTTTTGGAAATGATAATCATGGTAATCCTAGAGTTAAATTGGAGAATTTACCCAGCGAACCCCAACAAGATGTGGTTTTAAATACTTGTTACAGAAATTCTCGTCCTATTCTGTCCTCTGCTCATGCTCTAGGTTTTGGAGTTTATTATCCACAGGGACTAATTCAAATGTTTGATAATCCTCAATTATGGCAAGATATTGGTTATGAGGTTGAAGAAGGAGAATTAAAATCAGGAGAATTTGTTAAACTGATTAGAACCCCCAAAACCAGTCCTAAATTCCTTGAAGAACATTCTTCTATCGATGATATTATCAACTTTAAATCTTTCGATAACAATCAGGAGCAATTTGAATGGCTAGTGGAACAAATTGCCAAGAATCTCAAGGAAGATGAATTAAGATGCCAAGATATTATGGTTATCCATCCAATACCTAAAAATGCTCGCAACGTTTTTGGAAAAGCTAGACAAATGTTATTTACAAAAAATATTAATTCTCATTTAGCAGGTAGCACATCTTCTCCCGATGAGTTTTTTCAAGAAAACTCGATTGCTTTTACACAGATTTATCGTGCAAAAGGCAATGAAGCGGCAATGGTTTATTTCATTAACGCTCAAGAATGTTTATCTGGTTCACAAATTGCTAGTAACCGCAATATTTTATTTACAGCGATGACTAGAAGTAAAGCTTGGTTAAGAGTTATTGGTTATGGAGCAAATATGCCAGCTTTAGAGAGGGAATTTCAGGAAATTAAATCGAGAAATTTTGCTCTTGAGTTTACCTATCCAACCCCCGAAGAACTTCAACAAATGAAGAAGGTTTATCGAGATACTCTTAATACCAAGAGATATAAAAATGACAGGGAAAAGCAAGAATTAATTGCCAAGTTAAAAAGTATAGAATTTTCATCAGATGAAAAAAACGAAATTATCAAAATATTCCAAGAATAGTTAAGAAATGCTTAATGTTCAGAATATCTTTAAAGATGTTAAAAATTTAACGGCTAAATTGATAGAAGTAGGATTATCAAGTCAGCAGAACTTTCCGACTTTGAATAAATTGAGTCAAAATATTTCTGAGATTAGCTATGCCAATAGTTCCGACTTATCCATTGCCCTAAAAAATGTTGCCTATCAAGATATTTATGATGAGCTTGATCGCGGTAAGAATTATAATATTAAAATGATTGATGGAGCCTTGATTCAATTACTTTATCGCTTCCAAGGATCGCAGTTATTATCCCATAGACTAGCTTTCTTCTCATCCCCTTATTTAGAATCTTTTCAAAATGAGCCAGAACTATATGAAGAAGATGAGATATTTGCCGATATTATCGACAAAAATATTGTAGCTGTACCGATTAGATTTGATTACGATCCTGATAATTTTCAAGAGATTCATCACCCCAGATGTCATCTCACTCTAGGACAATTCAAAAACTGCCGAATTCCAGTGTCCTCCCCTTTAACACCCAGCATATTTATTGCTTTTATCCTTCGTAACTTTTACAATACAGCCTATCATCTATATTCCGAGCAGATCAATTTTAACAATCAGCGATTTCCAGAAACCATAACTGAAATAGAAACGAATATACTACATTTGGCTCTTCTCGACTTTGTGTGATAATTTTTGCTTATGGAATCGTGAAATGCTTACTGGGCAAGACTTTTAGGACTATTTTGCGGATATTCTATCAGTATAGACCTCGTTTCCACACAGAAACCAGAAGAGCCTACATTTTGCTATTAAATCTCCCTCTCTATAGTCCCTATTGGATTTACCCTCATACAGTTCAGCAAAACCTCGAAATTTTTTCTTAAAAAAGCTTGACAAAAGCCCTCAACTTGACTTATACTTTCTAGTATAATGGGAATCCGTGCCTGCCTGCGAACAGCTATTTTTTTAAAGAAAAAAAGGAGTCAGGGAAAATAAAGACTCCTTAACTGAAGACAGTTTATTTGTGGAATTGGTGCAGTAGGTTGCGAAATTCTGGAAAACTAATCTGATGATCGCGACTTGTATCGGCCTGGTGTAACATAGCTTCGATTTCCTTGTCTGTCACCCCCGGTTCGATCGCCTGAAGACAAGCTTTTAACTCCTCAAGGCTAATTTGTCCAGAGCTATCACTATCGAATAGCTGGAATCTTTCCAATAAAATTCTTTCCTGTTGATCACGATCGCTGTCACTACTAAAAGATAGACGATCAAAGACCTGAAAAGCGCGGGCGATATTTTGCCATAATTGACGGGCCAGAGGACGATGGAGAATCGTTTCCTCCTCCTGACCGGTAACTCCGTACTCCCGACGCAAAGACTCGACAGTTTCCGTTTCCGAGGCCGGCAATTCCGTCAATAAATGCTTGATCGCCTCCCTGGAACTCTTACCGGTTAACACTTGCAGCAATTCTGACCCCACCCGGCGATCGGGGTCTTTTTTCCAAGTCACCAACAAACTTTCCAACAAAGCATCGCGGTAACTCTGCAAACGCAACCAATCCTCGCGACTATACTGCTTGTCCGGATCGAGAAGTTCGGCCGATTCCACACCCAACTCCGTTAGAATTGCCTGATGTTCGGCCTCGGTAATCGTCAACTCTAAGCGCATTTGTTCTAGGATTTCGAGGCTGTGGCCGAAGTCAGTATATCCCTCCTCCAAAGCCTCTTTTAACAAGGCTTTATAGGCTTTTAAACACTTCTGGTGGCTGAAATCCGGCAGTATCTTGGCCAATACATACACCTCATCCGCGTGCAAAGCTGACAGCGATCGCCCATCAAGATATTTAGCCGTATCGAGACCCAGTTTACCCAACTGTTTACGCAATCTTCCTGCGAGTCCTTCTCGTTGGTAACGGCCCGGCTCCCTTGTCCAAGTGCGATATAACCATAAACTACTCAAAACAGCCGGTAAAATATCAGCGAAATAATACCAAAATTTTGGCAAAAGATTAATAAAAGGACGACCAGCGAAAATAAAGAAGAAATTGAAAATCAGAAAAGTTCCGACAGTAAAGACGCGGTGACGGATAATTTCTGTAGTTAAAGGCGACTTTTTGCGAATTCTATCGACTTTGTAGGCATTTTCAACTTTTTTACCGAGAAAGTAACCCAAAAAAGTGCAGATTGCCAAAGTTAAGGGGACAGCTACCAGCTTCGGAATCGCAATTGCCTGACCAGCAAGATAAAAACCCGGTTGAAAGAGGGATTCTAGTTGATTTTCTTCGTGCGCCCAAGCTCCAGAGAAATAATAGTCCCAATTGCCAGCATAGAGATAATAATAGATAGCATAGCCAAAAACTAAGCCAAAATAACCGTAATAAAGCCATTGGCGATCTCTGTTAGTAATCCCATCCCAATAGGATCTTTCCGCATCGATATCGATACAGGGACTCTGACAGGCAACACAGGCACTTTGTTCGCTACCATCTTCCCGGACAATACGACACATAGATTGAGTAATCCCACCGCGACTGTCTTCGTGAGCGGTACTATTTAGTAAACCCCTCGGTTCACCGTAAATCCTTTCCACTGGACTCATGGGACAGAAATAGTTACACCAAGATTTGCCCCCATACCAATAACCCACAAAGATCGCCCCTAGAATAGTAAAGATTAAAAAGCTGCCTAAGACTAAGCGATCGGAATTATCAAAGAGAATCCGTCCGCATAAACCCAAAAATAACAGACTTAATTGTAGATAGAGATAATTACGGGCTAAAAAAGAGTTTTTCGGCACTTTATAGATTTCATAGCGGACTTTCCCCGATTTATCGGTGTATTTTTTCTGACGCTGTTTACCCAAAGCGCGCGGTATTTGAGAAAGAAAGGATAAAGGACAGATACGCCGCCAGAGTTCGTGACCGAATACTAATAAGATAAAAATGCTACTAGGAACCACTATTCCCCAAAAAATCGGCGCAGCTAACTGATAGGAGGATTGGGGTAAGCAAACTCCCTGGACTTTAATGCACACATCGGGATCAACTCTCAGGGGACTAGAAAGATTGTTAGGATCGGTTAATTGTGCCGAAATCGGGTCAAAAAACAGAGAAAATATCAGAATTAACCAAGCGATGGTAACAACCCATCGCAGATAGTGCATTGATCGTTCGGGAATTTGTGCAAACATAGGTCTAAGTAGTGACGGAGAAGAGACTTTTAAGGGAGATTAGGGCTTCAATCCTCGAATTATCAAGCTTTTCCTCTAATAGCGGCGAAAAACTTGCCTTTTTGAGGGACTGCATTGCCTTTTTCTACCCCCGAGGAAATTCCCCTTCAGGCAGCAGGATGCGGCGTTGACAAATTAACAGTGATCCAGTATATGTGGGAAAATTGTCTTAAAATATTATCTACGCTGCTACTATCACTAGACTAGAACATTAAAGAGCGTATTGGCTTAATCCTTCTCAAAAGTTTAAATTCTATGGCTGAAAGCTTGAACCATAAATCCGAAAAACCCTCTCCTCCTCCCGTCCCCCAAGAAAACCCTTGGCTAGAAGCAGTTAAAACCATTGTCACGGCTGGAATTTTGGCTTTTGGCATCCGCACTTTTGTGGCCGAGGCCCGTTATATTCCCTCTTCTTCCATGGAACCCACTCTCCAGATTAACGATCGCCTAATTATCGAGAAAGTTAGCTATCATTTTCAGAAGCCAGAACGGGGTGATATAGTGGTTTTTAGTCCGACAGCCGCCCTGAAAGCTCAAAATTTTCATGATGCTTTTATTAAACGGGTGATTGGACTGCCGGGGGATAAGGTGGAAGTCAAAAACGGTCTAGTTCACGTCAACGGTAAAGTTTTAGCGGAAAAGTATATCGCCGAAGAACCTAATTATGCTTTCGGACCGGTGACAGTTCCCCCCGATCAATATTTGGTTTTGGGCGATAATCGCAATAATAGTTATGATTCCCACGCTTGGGGCTTCGTTCCCCGGGAAAACTTAATCGGTCGCGCCGTGGTGCGTTTTTGGCCCTTCGATCGTCTGGGAGGACTTGACAACCCCGACGCTGCCACAAATCAGAATTAATGTCAACAAAATAAATAGGGTCTGCTGAAAAAGTTTGTTGGTGGGGTTAAGGAGTCAGTAGCCGGTCGTCAGTAGCCGGTCGTCGGGAGTTTCAGGCTTTGTTGCCCTCTCTTTTCGTACCAATTTATGTACTACAAGAAGGATAATGCAAGGTTT
>NZ_JAPZRB010000285.1:0-1464 GCF_027531105.1 Microcystis sp. LE18-22.4A | reverse complement strand
GCTGAATAAATCTAAAAACCTTGTTGGATAAGACTTTTGGACTTTTTTCCCCTCAAAAAGTGCCAGCCATTGCGGGGATCGGGGGGAAAATTCCTGGACTTTTTCCCTGAAAATTAGGTAGTTGACCACCTGAAAATCGATAAAACCCCACACCCCACACCCCACACCCTGCCCCTAGGAAAAGCTTTTTGCCGCAAACCATCTGTATTAAGTGTGCATCATCAAATGGCAGTAACAGTGCTGTCTTTTCACTGATTACTGTTTACTGATCACTGATTACTGATTGATTATCGATTCCTAGGGGAAAAAATTCTTCTAGAATGATAAGTACATATACGAGAGGAATTATACTTATGTCTGCTGGGAAGTTTCAAACAGCCGCTTCATTATCCGATCGAGAGCTAGAAATACTCGATTTAGTGGCTAATGGTTTAACTAATCAAGAAATCTCGGAAAAGCTAGAGATTAGTAAGCGTACCGTTGATAATCATATTAGTAATATCTTGACAAAAACAAAAACCGATAATCGAGTGGAATTGGTGCGTTGGGCATTGCATTGGGGTAAAGTTTGTCTTGATGATATTAATTGTTGTATCCTTCCTTCCCCAGCGCCGACTGATGATCAGGTTTCCTAAACTTCTGGGACTTTTTCTTGCGGTTAATATCATCAGTCTGGGGGGATGTAGTGATGCGGGTTTTGTCACCCCTCCCCAACAGCTTTTAGGAAATACTTTAAATACCCCTTCCTCTGAAGATAATCCCCGTTTTAACTACGATGGTCGTTATCTGGTCTTTGCCTCCGATCGCATGGGACAACGAACGATTTATTTATTCGATCGAGTGGCTAATCGTTTAGTTCCCCTGCCGGGGTTAAATCAAGCAAAAACCTATCAAGATCAACCGGATATTAGTGCCGATGGTCGCTATATTGTTTATGTGTCGGAACAGTCCGGTAAACCCGATATATATATTTATGATCGACAAACTCTGCAAGCAAAAAATATCACCGAAAATATTTTAGGAGAAGTGCGTCGTCCGACGATTAGTGGTAACGGTCGTTTTATTGCTTTTGAAAGTAATCGTTTCGGTCAATGGAATCTGGAAATATTCGATCGAGGTAGCGAAATTTCTCCTTCTTTACCCCCGAGCAATTCTTCCCCGTCCCGATAGTATTGGGGGAGAAGGGAGAAGGGTGTGGGGAGACCACTTCGTGCGCGTTGCGGGGGAGATGGGAGAGGAGAATATCCACACGACCTGGAATCCCTCCACGCTTACTTTTTGCTCCGTCTCGACTCTTTCTTTTTCCTCGTCCAGCTGCGTAGGTAGGGTCTGCTGAATAAATCTAAAAACCTTGTTGGATAAGACTTTTGGACTTTTTTCCCCTCAAAAAGTGCCAGCCATTGCGGGGATCGGGGGAAAATTCAGGTACTTTTTCCCTGAAAATTAGGTAGTTGACCACCTCAA
>NZ_JAPZRB010000308.1:0-1926 GCF_027531105.1 Microcystis sp. LE18-22.4A | reverse complement strand
GGACTGCTATCCATCTCGGAATGGTTGGCAAAATCCTCCAGTGTTTTTACCAAGAGTTGTCAAACAATCCGAAACTGGTTTGGAGAAATCATTAGTTATTTCGAGCGAAGGACAACGAATGGGGTGGTCGAGGGAATCAATAATAAACTTAAACTAATAAAAAGGAGAGGCTATGGCTTGAGAAACTTTCGGAATTTTTGGGTTAGAAGTATGTTGTCTTGGCATCTTGTCTGTTGATTTAGCATAAAGAGTAACGAAGAGCCAAAATTCCTAATTGGGGGGTAACATAATCTAAAGTCTGTTGTCGGATCGTTTTTTCAATATCCCCTAAACTGGCTAAGTCTTCGGGAGCGGCCTCTTGATAGAGAATTTCGGCGATTCCTCGGGCGTATTCTTGGAGTTTTTTGGTTCTTCGGTTTGTCTTATGCAACGTACAGGATTATAAGGAATGAAACTCTTATAGAGAAAGACATTTGGCGATTTTTGTCAATTGTTTTTGATCTAGAGCGAACTAATCAATTAAGTCTCTTGCCAGATAAGGATTTAGTCGATTTATGCTCCCCTATCGAACCATACCAAGTAACGAAGAGCCTTTTTTTTTAGCATACTTACTCTCCAGCTAATCGAAGAACATCATTGACAACTTTATCAGTTAGCCACATTCCTTGATGGCGTAACTTAGCAATAACGGGAGCAACAGAAGATAGATAGCCCTGCTGCTTCGCTTTAACTAAAACACCAAGCGTTCCTGAATATTTCAAGCGATATAAATCGGCAATACGTCGGGCTAACTGATCATCAAAAATCAGTAAACTATCTGGATTTTCTAATCCCAAAGCTAATACCTCTGCTTCTCCTTGCCCTAAATCAATAATAGCTGGAATTAGACTGACTGATTTAACCAGAGTAATTGAAATCCATTCAATCGCCTGAATATTGGGAACATCAATTCCTTTATTTTTACCGATTGCTAATTCTTCGATTACTGCTGGAGGAGTCAAGATTTGAGAATACAAGCGTTGGAGCAATTCCAAATAGCCCACTTGATGTAAGTACAGTAGAGGAGAGGTGTTGACAATGACTTGAGGATTAGGCATTGACAATATCTTGTTCCAATTGTTCAGTCGTTAAAGA
Organism: Microcystis sp. LE18-22.4A; assembly: GCF_027531105.1. NCBI lineage: Bacteria > Bacillati > Cyanobacteriota > Cyanophyceae > Chroococcales > Microcystaceae > Microcystis > Microcystis sp. LE18-22.4A. Next base: position 792 of record NZ_JAPZRB010000308.1, on the reverse strand, counting down.
AAAAGGGGAGACTTGATAACGCCCCAAAATAGTTAAAAATTCTACTCGTGACATTCCGGCTAATTGGGCTGCACGTCCTGAAGATAGTTTGTCAAGTTCAAAAAGTTTAACGGCTGCCAATATTTTTAATTCTCTTGATAGATTTTCAGGAGTTTCTTTGAGACTAATTAAGATTTCTTCAGGAATTTCAAGGGAAATAGTGCTCATTTTCTTTCTCTCTCAATAATTGTCTCTATTCTACACCAATAAAATTAGTCCTTCTCTGTGAGCAGAATCAGTAACGGGTTTCCCCTCTCCAGCCGACAGAATGAGCAGGTGCAGTCTATCTTGTCCTCAAGGGGTTGGAGACCAAGCCTCTTCGGCTTTATCGAAAATTTGGGTTAAAACCCCGTCGTTTTACGACGGCTTTTCCTGATCTTTGATATAAGACTTAAGAACTTCCAGTGGCGCACCTCTCAGTTATCAGTTATCAGTTATCAGTTATCAGTGGGTAAGTTATCAGTTATCAGATGTGAGTTTTTAAGTGTGCAGTATTAAATAAGTAGTCGTGCAAAATTAATTTCCTAGTGAAGATAGGCAAGAGGCAAGAGACAAGAGGCAAGAGACAAGAGGCAAGAGGTGGTTAGATATGTGTAATTAATTTTGCTTAGGTACTTAGGGTTTGCTGAAAAAGTTTTTCCTAGGGGCAGGGTGTAGGGTGTGGGGTGTGGGGTGTGGGGTTTTACCGATTTTGAGGGGGTCAATTACCTAATTTTCAGGGAAAAAGTCCCTGAATTTACCCCTGATCACTCC
>NZ_JAPZRB010000524.1:0-1478 GCF_027531105.1 Microcystis sp. LE18-22.4A | reverse complement strand
ACTAAAATCTTGACAATCCGATGCTCTACAGGTTAACTTAAAATAAGTTGTTTGAGGTCGATAAACAATGATTGTCTTAGAAATGAAAGCCGTGGTTAAACCAAGTCAGTGTTCTGCCATTGATGAAGCTATTCGTACAGTACAATTCATCCGTAATAAGGCTTTAAGGCTTTGGATGGATGCCAAGAGAGAAGACAAAATCGATAAATATTCTCTCAATAAATATTGTGCAGTTCTCGCTAAACAGTTCAAGTTTGTCGATACTCTAAATTCTACTGCTAGACAAGCATCGGCCGAACGAGCTTGGTCAGCTATTGCTCGTTTCTATGACAATTGTAAGAAAAAGGTTAAAGGTAAAAAGGGTTATCCCAAGTTTCAGAAAAATAATCGTTCTGTGGAATATAAAAACTCCGGATGGAAATTATCGGAGGATAGAAAGAAAATCACTTTCACAGATAAGAAAAACATTGGCACGGTTAAACTAAAAGGAACCAGAGACTTAAACTTTTACCCTATTGACCAAATTAAACGAGTTAGGATTGTTAAACGAGCAGATGGTTATTATGTCCAATTCTGTCTTAGCGTTGATATTCGGGAATATGCTAAACCCCTAGAACCAACAAAAAGATGTGTGGGATTGGATGTAGGTTTAAAAGTTTTCTACGCTAATAGTGATGGGGAAACAGTAGAAATACCGCAATACTATCGCCAAGCAGAAAAAAGATTAAACCGACTGAATCGGAAGAAATCTAAAAAGTTTAGAAAAGGTCAACCCCAATCAAACAACTACCAAAAAGCTAGAAAGAGATATGCTAGAAAGCATTTAAGAGTAAGTAGGCAACGTAAAGGCTTTGTCGAAAAAGAGGCATTGCGCGTCATTAAATCTAACGATTTCATCGCTTACGAAAACTTAAATATTCAAGGCATGGTAAAAAACTCTAGACTAGCTAAATCTATCAATGATGTGGCTTGGTCAACTTTCCGACAATGGTTAGAATATTTTGGTTTTAAATATGGTAAGGCTACAGTAGCAGTAGCCCCCCATAACACGAGTCAAAATTGCTCTAATTGTGGTCAAAAAGTCCCTAAATCTCTATCTACAAGAACCCATATTTGTCCTGACTGTGGCTATGTAGAAGATAGAGATATTAACGCCGCTATCAATATTCTCAAAAAGGGACTAAGTACCGTGGGACACACGGAAACTAATACGCTTGGGGAGAGATTCCCTCTGGTTTGGTTGGATACGTCCTGCCAGATTAAGGAAACTCAGTGAACCAAGAATCCCTCGCTTAAGCGCGATGGGAGTGTCAATGTTGTGTCCTACTGCTAATACCTAGGGTCTGCTGAAAAAGTTTTTCCTGGGGGTAGGAGTCAGGAGTCAGGAGTCAGTAGCCAGTCGTTTCAGGCTTTGTTGCCCTTGTTTTTTGTACCAAGCGATGTACTACAAGAAGGATAATGCAAGGTTTTTGAAAGTC
>NZ_JAPZRB010000083.1:0-24522 GCF_027531105.1 Microcystis sp. LE18-22.4A | reverse complement strand
ATAGTTAGTGCTGCCACTGTAGGGATAAACCAGGACAAAGTAAGTACCCGCATTCAGTTGACGAGTAATACTCTCACTGATGTTACCGTCATTAGTGGAGCTAGTAATCACACTGCCATTACTATCTAATAAGGACACATCGGCATCGGCACTTAATCCCGTTAAATTGAGGCTAAAGTTGCTACTGGTTCCTAAACTAAAACGATAGTAATCATTGGTGTCTGTAGAACCAACAAAATCACTGTAGCTGGTGGGAGTCGCTCCAATGGTGATAAGCTAAGACGCATTTAAAGCGCTTATTCTTAAGATTAGCCGAATCTCCCCCAATCCCTTTACTGTTGCCTCTTGCCTCTTGCCTCTTGCCTCTTGCCTCGTCTCAACAAGCAATTTAAATGCTTAACAGCTTATCACGCGCCGTTGCTAAGGTATTGCCGGCGTTATCTAAGGTAGTAAGATCAAGATCAAGGCTCGCTACTTCTTCTTTGAAAAGAGATGTGGCTCGATTAGTGGCTATGGTGGGAAAAATTGATGAGTTATTCCCCGCTAGGAATTTCTGAAAATCTGAGGAATCTAGACTATCTATACAGTTATAGAGGTCGTTGGCGGCAAAGTTATCTATCATGGTGTTCTGGTGCTTTTTTAGTGGTTAAATGGCTGAGAGAACAATCAATAAGATATTATCAGACAGACAATATCGGCTCTTCTGGTTTCTGTGTGGAAACGAGGTCTATACTGATAGAATATCCGCAAAATAGTCCTAAAAGTCTTGCCCGATAAGCATTTCACGATTCCATAAGCAAAAATTATCACACAAAGTCGAGAAGAGCCAAAATTAGTTGCACATGGGGTGAATTATGAAGTAGGGAGCAGGGAGCGGGGAGCTTTTTTTCAGTGACCAGTCAACAGTAAACAGTAATCAGTGAACTGAAAACTCAGATCTGATCACTGATCACTGATTCAAAGCTGACGACCGACGAATGTTACGATTGTTACAACATCTTGACATTAATTCTGATACCTTGACAATGTGTCAATCTGTGCAGTAATGGGGCAGAAACTCAAGTGGTATCGATCCATATTTCTATTGTTGAGGGCAACCCGCACTTGCGATCGCTATTAGCTTGGCATCTGCAACAGGCCGGTTATTTGGTTAATCAATCGGCAACCCTGCAAAGTGCGCGTCAAGCTTTCCTTCATCGTCAACCAACCTTAGCAATTATCGATTCCGACTTGCCGGACGGGGATGGAATCGAACTCTGCCGTTGGCTTTATCAACAAAAACAGTCTTTAATACTGATTCTCTCGGCCCGCAATAGCGAAAAAGATGTGGTCAATGGTTTAAAAGCCGGGGCCGACGACTACCTGAAAAAGCCCTTTGGAATGCAAGAATTTATGGCTAGGGTAGAAGTGTTAACCCGTCGTTTAGGCAGTAGGGCTGCTCCCCTACACTTGGATTATGGGCAATTAAAAATAGATTTAGCCCAAAGACGGGTACAATTTCGCGGGGAGTATATCGAATTAACCCCCCAAGAATTTAGCCTACTCTACGTTTTAGCCCAAGCGGAGGGAACACCCCTATCAAGAGCCGATTTACTGCGTCGCGCTTGGCCCGAGGAAATCGATAATCCCCGGACAATTGATACTCATGTTCTCTCTCTGCGGAAAAAAATCGAAACCGATCCCAGGCAACCTAATTTAATTCAAACCGTCCGCAACGTCGGCTATCGTTTCAATTTAGAAATGTTGGCCGAGATGACTTCAGCTTTAGAAGCTAATATTATTGCCTCCACCAAAGGCAATCATAACGGCCATTCCATTAATAAAATTCCCGCTCACAATGTTAGTCGTTAATTCTGGCTTTGTCCGACTGATTAGCAGATTGTCTGCTGAAATCGTCTCCTAACCACTTAATCGAAGCGAGGAGACGAAGGGCAAATTAAACCGTAGTCACCATTGACCGATCCGCTTGTAGCTGAAATTCCGTCAATAAACGCCGGAATTCGTCGCCGTCAATGGTTTCCTGTTCAATCAGTATATCCACCAAGCGATCGATCGCCACACGATTGTCAAGGATAAGTTTTGTTGCTAAATCGTGGCATTGCTTGACAAGTTCCCGTACTTGTGCATCAATTTTCGCCATCATCGCAAAAGAATGGTCGGCATGATAACCGGCACCGGCACCACCGAGATAGGAATTGCCCTCCTCCTCTAGGGCAATCAATCCCAATTCCGACATTCCCAGACGCGTTACCATCTGTCGGGCCAGATAGGTAATTTTTTCAATATCATTACCGGCCCCGGTGGTCACTTCATCCTCACCGAAGACACATTCCTCCGCCACTCGTCCCCCTAATAATCCCGCAATTCGGGCTAATAACTGGGAACGACTGGTTAAACCCTGTTCTTCATCGGGAGTGAACCAAGTTAACCCCTGCGCTTGACCCCGGGGAATCAGGGTGACTTTTTCCACCTGATCGTGGCCGGGACAGAGACTAGCGACAATCGCATGACCGACTTCGTGATAGGCGATCAAACGCTTGGCTTTACTATCGACTAAAGCGCGCCCTTCCATACCGGCCACAATCCGATCGATCGCATCGTTGACTTCCGCCATGGTAATCGCCTCTTTCCGTCTTCTAGCGGTAAAAATCGCCGCTTCGTTGAGCATATTAGCCAAATCTGCCCCGGTAAAACCGGGGGTGCGACGGGCGATCGCCTCCAGAGTAACATCGGCAGCCACCTTTTTATCGCGAGAATGGACCTCTAAAATACCCAAACGTCCCTTAAAATCTGGATAATCCACCACCACCTGCCGATCAAAACGACCCGGACGCAGCAGGGCCGAATCCAAAACATCAGGCCTGTTGGTGGCGGCAATGACGATAATGCCGGTATTTCCCTCAAAACCGTCCATTTCCGTCAATAATTGGTTCAGGGTTTGTTCCCGTTCATCATTACCTCCCCCATAACCGATCCCTCGTTGACGACCAACGGCATCAATTTCATCGATAAAAACCAAACAAGGGGCATTTTCCTGGGCTTTTCGGAACAGATCTCGCACTCGCGACGCACCAACCCCGACGAACATCTCCACGAATTCCGACCCGGAGATGCTGAAAAAAGGCACTCCCGCCTCTCCCGCGATCGCTTTAGCCAGTAAAGTTTTCCCCGTCCCCGGAGGCCCGATTAACAGGACTCCCTTGGGGATTTTTGCGCCAATAGCCGTAAATTTTTCCGGTTGTTTGAGGAATGTCACCACTTCCTGTAAATCTTCCTTGGCCTCATCCACACCCGCGACATCATTAAATTGTGTGTCGGTTTTCGCCTCCATCTGAAACCGCGCCCTTGATTTACCGAAGTTCATCGCTTGACCGGAAGCATTGGCAGAACGACGGATAATAAACACCAATAATCCCAAGACGAGAATAATCACTAACAGGTTAGTGAGAACATTGATCAAGGCCGAATTGTCAGTGCTGGGGAGAATGCCGTACTCAATTTTTTCAGCATCGAGTTTCTTGATTAATTCGGGATTTTGGTCAAATAAATTGACTTCTTTCGGGGGATCCTTGTCCGTTTGACCGACGAGGGTAACTGCTGCCTGCTGCAAAGAAGGATTGATTTCGACCTTTTTTACCTTTCCTTGGTCGATCTTCTCTAACAATTCACCGTAGGTGAGGGTATTTTGGTTTTTTTGACTCCAAGCAGGAGTGACATGGCCAAAGGTTTGCAGAATCATCCAAGTGGTGACCATCCCTTTCCATACTGGCCGACGACCACGATTCTTAGCTGACTTGGCTCTAACTACGGTGAGTGGAGATTTTTGATCCATAATTGACTCTATATCTAGTTACCCTGTATTCATTGTGACAGATCGACTCGATCGTGACCACTGTTCTGTTTTCCCCCAGGCACGACCCCGGGGGCAAATAGTGATGACGGTTTTTTGCTATATTGTATTTAGCTAGGTGGTCTAACAACTGCCTATCCCAATCACTAACAGTTTAGGGAAGTGGGTTTCGCCCGCTTTTTTTGTTGTCTAAATCATGACCCATCCGCTCATTCCCGACCTGCTGCACCTAGCCACCCCTATCGCTGAAAACTTGGGGCTAGAAGTGGTCGATATCGTTTTCCAAACCAATAAAAGGCCTCCCGTCCTGCGCGTCGATATTCGCAATCTGGGGGGGGATACTGGTTTAGAGGACTGTGAGCAGATGAGTCGGGCCTTAGAAACCGCCCTCGACAGTCAAGAAATCTTACCCGGGGCCTACGTTTTAGAAATATCTAGCCCCGGCATTTCTCGACAACTGAGCAGTGAGCGCGAATTTCAGTCTTTTAAAGGTTTTCCCGTCATCGTTACCGGCCAGGATAGCCAAGGAAAACCGCAAGAATGGCGCGGAAAACTGCAAGGTAGAGATGAGCAATCTATTTATCTTAACCAAAAAGGTCGCTCCCTGAGCATCGATCGCACTACCGTCATCAGCGTCCGTTTAGATGAGCAGCGCAATAATCAGTAATCAGTAAACAGTAATCAGTAATCAGTAATCAGTAATCAGTGATCAGTAATCAGTAATCAGTAATCAGGGATAAAAAAGATGAAGATAAATAAAGGCTCTTCGGTTTGTGTTATGCAATAGACGGGGGTTATAAGGGATGTAACCCTTATATAGAAAGGCATTTGGCGATTTTTGTCAATTGTTTTTGATCTAGAGCGAACTAATCAATTAAGTCTCTTACCAGATAAGGATTTAGTCGATTTATGCTCCCCTATCGAACCATGCCAAGTAACGAAGAACCTAAATAAATAACTAACTGATTAACTTAAAACTTACATCTGATAACTGATAACTGATAACTGATAACTGATACAAGGCTAATGGCTAAAAAACTAATAACTCAAAAGTAAGGAGAAAAAATAATTATGGCTACTGTTAATTTGCCTGGTTTAAAAATAATGCTCGAAGAAATTAGCCAACGACATAATCTGCCCAAAAATGCCGTACAGGAAGCCTTGCGTGAAGCACTTCTCAAGGGTTACGAACGTTATCGACGCGCCCAAAGTTTAGAAAAAGCTGCTCAATTCCATGAAGATTATTTCAATAACTTTGATGTGGAATTAGATGTAGAAGAAGAAGGCTTTCGCATCCTTTCTACTAAAACTATTGTCGAAGAAGTGACTAATCCCGACCATCACATCGGTCTCAAAGAAGTGCAAGAAGTGGCCGATGAGGCCCAATTAGGGGATGAAGTAGTTCTGGATGTCACCCCCGACCAAAGAGAATTTGGTCGCATGGCGGCGATTCAAACTAAACAGGTTTTACTGCAAAAACTGCGGGATAACCAACGCAAATTGATTCAAGAGGAGTTCCAGGATCTGGAAGGAACGGTTTTACAGGCCCGGGTCGTCCGTTTTGAAAGACAGGCCGCCATTGTCATGGTACAAAGTACCTACGGTCAACCGGAAGTGGAAGCAGAACTACCCAAACGGGAACAGCTGCCCAACGATAACTATCGCGCCAACGCCACCTTTAAAGTTCTGCTCAAAAAAGTCTTGGAAGGTTCTCAACGCGGCCCGCAATTAATTGTTTCCAGAGCGGCGGCAGGCTTAGTAGTATATTTGTTCGCCAACGAAGTTCCCGAAATCGAGGAGGAAATCGTGCGTATTGTCGCCGTCGCTCGGGAAGCCAATCCCCCCTCCCGTCACGTTGGTTCGCGGACAAAAATCGCCGTCGATACCCTAGAAAGAGACGTGGATCCGGTTGGGGCTTGTATTGGGGCCAGAGGTTCGCGGATTCAAGCCGTGGTTAACGAATTGCGGGGCGAAAAAATCGACGTGATTCGTTGGTCTCCAGACCCCGCCACCTACATCGCCAATGCCCTTAGTCCCGCCCGTATCGACCAAGTTTTGTTCACTAATGCCGAAGAAAGACAAGCATTGGTACTGGTGGCCCAGGATCAATTAAGTTTAGCGATTGGCAAAGAAGGGCAGAACGTGCGTTTAGCCGCCCGTCTGACGGGCTGGAAAATCGATATTAAGGATATCGCCCTCTATAAAGGCGAACAAGAGGTAAAAACCGCTGAAACAGACCCAGAATCCCAAGATTTAGACCGAGAATGAACACCTTCGTCAATTATCGACGCTGTATTAGCTGCCGTCTCTTCGCCCCGAAAGAATCCTTTTGGCGAATTGTCCGACTACACCCGTCCGGACAGATACAATTAGATCAAGGCATGGGAAGATCAGCCTATATCTGTCCACAGCCCAACTGCCTGCAACTAGCCCGACAAAAAAATCGTCTCGGACGCGCCCTAAAAGCCAATATTCCCGAAACGCTCTATGAATCCTTGCAAGAGCGACTCGGGACTGCCTGGCAAGGTCGTCCAAATCAGGATTAAAATTGACGATCATAGCCACAAAATCGTTAGCATGGAAAGGGGACAGTCCTGACAGGATCAAAAAATCAGCCAACTTATAGGATCACTAACACTTTAGCCGGGGGATAATGGATGAGTAACACGAAAGTCAGAATTTACGATTTATCAAAAGAATTGAATCTAGACAACAAAGACATTTTGGACATCTGTGACCAGTTGAACATCGAGTACAAGAGCCACAGTAGCACGATCAGCGAAGAGGATGCCCAACGCATCAAAGCAATCGCTGCGAAGGGATTTGCCTCGAGTACCAGTAAAAATAGCACGGGTCAGCGAGAATCGGCTAGTCCTGCCGAAGAAAAAAAACAAAAGATTTTAGCCCTGCATAAACACAACCGCCCCGAAACCGGCGAAGAAAGGGAAAGCTATCCCGGTCAAGCCGGTTCCTCGGCCAAACCGACTTTAATCAGTCCCCCCCGTCCCCCGGTTAAACCCCTCGTTGCTCCCCCAGGGCGCGACGAGGCGGCCGAAAAAACTCCCGCCACTGCAGCAGAGACGCTATCTCATAGCCCCAGTGTTAAAGAAACCCCGACCGAAACCCCGCTAGTGCCAGAAGCAGCCCCCACCTTAATCGCCCCACCTAATCGACCTTCCCTTACCCCGAAACCACGCCCTGAAACTGCCTCGGGCCGGCCAGAACCCCGATCTAAAAATGCTCCTGGCGGTAACGACAGGACCCGGGGAGAAAAACGCGAGCGCGGCGAGAGCGAAAACGCCCCTAGTCCTGAGCGTAGGGTAGGCTTGGCTAAACCAGAAAAACCGACCCTCAACCGCAAACCCGACGGAAAAAGCCCGAAACTGGCGGAACCAGCTAGAGAAGTGCGGGAGACGGTGGAATTGAAGCGCCCAGTTCGCCCCGGTATGCCCGCTAAAATCTCGGCTACTGGCGAGGAGGAAACCGATACCACCAAGAAATCTGGTGTTGATGGCACAGAAATCGATACAGATACCGGATTGCTCGGAGCAGACGGGCCCAAAAAACTCAAACGACCCACCATGCCCCCTCGCATGGCCAAAAAATCTACCTGGGAAGAAGAAGAAGAGGAAGAAAAAAAAGCGGCCAAAACCGCCAAAACTGCCGGCAAAAACAAACGCCGCACCCAAGCGCTCTTTGAAGATGACGATGATCTAGAATCGGAACTGTCCGGGTTAATTAATACCCCCAGTTTTACCCTCTCCACCGCTCGTCCCCCCAAACCGCCCACCGCTAAGGCTGCCACCCCTGGCACCCTAACAGCAGTCAAAGTTAAGCGGCCCAGTAAACCAACCGCCCACACTGGCGGACCGAAAAGCGAGCGCCAAGAACCCCAAGAGGAAAAACGCCCGGAAAGCATCGTCGTCACCGGCAGTCTCACCGTGCGCGACCTCTCGGAATTGATGAAAGTCCCCGAAACTGAGATCATCAGAACCCTATTTTTTAAAGGGATGGCGGTTAATATCACCCAAACTCTCGACGTGGACACGATCGAAATGATCGCCAGGGACTTCGAGATCGCCGTGGAAACCCCCAGCACCCAGTCGGCGGCGATCAAAACCACGGAAATGATCGATGTCTCCGACTGGGAAAGTCTCCAGCGTCGTCCCCCCGTCGTCACCATTATGGGTCACGTTGACCACGGCAAAACCACCCTCCTCGACTCGATCCGCAAAACCAAAGTCGCCCAGGGGGAAGCCGGCGGCATCACCCAGCACATCGGTGCTTACCACGTCGATGTGGAACATAACGGCAAACCGGAACAGATTGTCTTTTTGGATACCCCCGGCCACGAAGCTTTTACCGCTATGCGCGCCCGCGGGGCGAGAGTCACCGATATAGCCGTGCTGGTGGTAGCCGCCGATGACGGCGTACAACCCCAAACGAAAGAGGCAATCAGTCACGCCAGGGCTGCCGAAGTCCCCATCGTGGTGGCGATTAACAAAGTCGATAAACCTTCAGCTAACCCCGACCGGATTAAACAGGAATTGACCGAACAGGGACTGGTGGCCGAAGATTGGGGCGGTGAGACGATCATGGTTCCCGTTAGCGCCCTGCGGGGTGAAAATCTCGATAATCTGCTGGAAATGATCCTCTTGGTGGCAGAAGTGGAGGAATTGGTCGCTAACCCCGATCGCTTGGCGAAGGGAACCGTCATCGAAGCTAACCTCGATCGCACCAAAGGCCCCGTGGCTACCCTGCTCGTCCAGAATGGCACTCTCCGCGTGGGTGATAGCATCGTCGCCGGTTCCGTTTTCGGCAAAATTCGGGCCATGATCGATGATCGCGGTCAAAAAGTCGAAGCGGCCACCCCCTCCTTCGCCGTGGAAATCCTCGGTCTCAGTGATGTGCCGGCCGCTGGCGATGAATTCGATGTCTATGAAAGTGAAAAAGAGGCCCGATCAATCGCTGATCAACGGGCGATCGAACGACGCAACACCCGTTTACAACAGGCCCTCTCCTCCCGTCGCGTTAGCCTTAGCACCCTCTCTATCCAAGCTCAAGAAGGACAACTCAAGGAACTTAATCTCATCCTCAAGGCAGATGTGCAAGGTTCCGTCGAGGCCATCCTCGGTGCGCTCAAACAGTTACCCCAAAACGAAGTGCAGATTCGCGTTCTCCTCGCCTCTCCAGGGGAAATCACCGAAACCGATGTGGATCTGGCCGCCGCTAGTGGTGCGGTGGTGGTGGGCTTTAATACCACCCTTGCCAGTGGTGCGCGCGCATCCGCCGATCGGGAAGGGGTCGATATCCGCGATTACAATATCATCTACAAGCTTCTCGATGATATTCAAGGGGCGATGGAAGGTCTTCTCGACCCCGAAGAAGTGGAAGAACACCTCGGTTTCGCCGAAGTGCGGGCCGTCTTCACCGTCGGTCGTGGGGCCGTGGCGGGCTGTTATGTCCAATCTGGTAAACTGGTGCGGAACCGCTTCCTGCGCGTGCGTCGCGGCAAGGAAATTGTTTATCAGGGAGTTCTCGATTCCCTCAAACGGATGAAGGAAGATGCCCGGGAAGTAGCTACCGGTTTCGAGTGCGGTGTCGGTGTTTCTAAATTCAATGACTGGAAAGAAGGCGACATTATCGAAGCCTACGAAATGGTCATGAAACGTCGCACTTTATCCAGTTAATTAGACTTGAACCGTCGGGAGTCGGGAGTCAGTTATCAGTTATCAGTTATCAGTTATCAGTTATCAGTTATCAGTCATAATTCATAATTCATAATTCCCCCACTCCCCCACTCCCCCACTCCCCTGCTCCCCCACTCCCCCATCTCCCCACTTCCCTCTATGAAATCAGAACCTTTTTTGTGGATTCATCTGGCAGGGTTAGCGGCTTTGCCAATCTTTTTACAAATCGCTTGGATTGGTTTAGCTGTGGGCGATCCCTTGCCTTTTCTTTGGCTAGAATGGCTATTTCTAGGAGCGATCGCTATCATACCCGTCTTTTGGATGCAGTGGACAAAACCTTTTGATATTTTTAGTCTTTTGTTGGTTGCTCTAAAACCGAGTCAACTCACCCCCGAACAGTTAAAAATTCTCTCTCTTTTTAAACGTCCTCGCCATCGTCTTCTTACTCTTTTGGGAGTCGTCCTCTTAATTCTCATCACTTGGCCAATCTACAATTTTGCCCCTCTAGCGGCTGCCGTGGCCGCCTATCTCCCCCAATGGCGGCTTTTAGGTTTAGTAATCGCTGCGATCGCTCTCCTCTTAAGTCACCTATTTCTACAGGTTCCTCTGAGTGTTCTGGGGGTTTTAGCCACTAAGGAAAGTGACTGGACAGCCACCGAAGCTTTAGTTATTGAGCGCATTCCTGAGTTATTTACCATTGTTGGTCTAAAAGTTGATAAAATTATCTAAATTAGCCAAAATGCCGACAATTTCGGCTAGGAATGCAGGATCGAGCGCCCGTTTAAGGGTTGAATATTCCTCGCATTACTCGGAAAAATCTCAGCCAATTGTTGCAGTTGTTGGGGAGAAATTTTGATCGTATTTTGCCAGACTAACCAGAGAACATCCTCGCTACAGGGGGGAGTGGACAAAGACCCCCGATATTCATAAAAATCGCTATTTTCTGGCAGTAAAAGCCCGGCATTGACCCAAGTATCGGGGATAATCATTTCAGGAGAAGGTTCTCGGGGCAAATAAGCCCAAATGGTTGGTAAATAGGGATTATTTGCGCCAATTTCGGCTAAGATACCCACAACTGCTAAATTTCCTCTCCCATTTCGATGCACTAAATGAATTTCTAGAGGGAAAGACTGACCTTTAATCTGATGTTCGCTGGGGTGATGAAAATGAAACTGCAATAAATCCCAGTTTTCGCCGTGAAAACTCATGTTTCCACCTTTTTCGGTCTGAACCAAGATTGTACGACCGTTATGGCGAATTTTTAGGGGTACAGGACGATAATTAAAGGTGGGGTGGTATAGCTCTTTTTCAGTCACTATACTCAGATCGATCGGTGTTTGTTGCTTTCCCGTGGTGCAGAGGCGATAATTCCTTGATAATTCGCCCCAATGGTCAATATTTTGATAATTCCAAGCAAATTCTGGATTAATAGCCCCAAAAAGAGCGTGAGAGCCAATAAATTGCAGTAATTCTCGTCTATACATCGTATTAAATCCAGAAATCATCAGATAATTAGGGTTTGCTGAAAAAGTTTTTCCTGGGGGCAGGGTGTAGGGTGTAGGGTGTAGGGTGTAGGGTGTGGGGTGTGGAGTGTGGGGTGTGGGGTGTGGGGAGAATAAATAAAATAATCTCCTATCTCCTATCTCCTGACTCCTGACTCCTGACTCCTCAAAACCTAAGACTCTGTACCTCACAACTATGGAAATTGCTATAATCGGCTCACATCAGTCTTTAAACATCTAGCTTGATGATCAGTTTTCTGATCAATATCTTTTTGTGGTTCGTGTTAGACTTACTCAAATATCAGTCTAACACAGAACAAAATCACCTCTTCGCCTGTATTGCCTTGTCCTAGTTGTGGTTCTCACCATACCATCAAGAATGGTTCTATTGATAACGGGAAACCCAAACGTTAATGTTAAGAATGTGGTGGCCAGTTTGTCAGCAATCCCACTACTAAAACTTTATGAACACACCAGAATTAGCCATTGCTACCGTTGGTTTAACCAAACAATTTGACCGCCATGGGGCTGTTAATCAAGTGGATTTACAGATTGAAGCGGGGGAAGTTTACGGGTTAATCGGTCCAAATGGAGCGGGAAAAACCACTTTAATTAGGATGTTAGCGGCAGCGGAAGAACCGACAACGGGAGAAATATATCTGCACGGAGAACGTCTTTTAAGAGATGAGAGTAATCCCCGTCTCAAAAGAAACTTAGGTTATCTACCCGATAATTTTCCCCTCTACGATGACCTAAATGTCTGGAATTATCTGGATTATTTTGCCCGTCTTTATCATATCCCTCGCTCCCAACGTCATCGCCGCATTTATGAGGTTCTAGAACTGGTACAATTAACCGGTAAAAGCCATAATTCGATCGCTACTTTGTCCCGGGGGATGAAACAACGTTTAAGTTTAGCCCGAACGATTATCCATGAACCTTTAATTTTACTTCTCGATGAACCGGTTTCTGGATTAGACCCGATCGCTCGCCTACAATTTCGTGAGATTATTAAAGTCTTACAATCGGCAGGTATGACTATTTTAATTTCCTCCCATGTCCTTAGTGATTTAGCGGAACTTTGTAGTTCTGTGGGCATCATGGAATTAGGTTATCTAGTGGAAAGTACCTCTTTACAAGAATTAAATCAACGTCTAGCTGGTCAATACTTGCAGATTACGACTCTAGGCAATTTAGAAGCCTTAGAAACTGCTCTTAAACAATGTGTTTTTGTGGAAAGTTGGCAAAGAATTATTCATACTAATACTCTCCGGGTTAAATTTACGGGAACCCTAGAAGATAGTGCCGAATTGTTGAAATCTTTAGTCGTTTCTGGCCTGACCTTAAGCGAGTTTTATACTTGCCGCGAAGATTTAGAAACTATTTTCCTAAAACTGGGACATCGACAGGCATCCTAAGGGGAAATAATAATTTTTAAATCTAACCAGATAGTAACTTTTCGACTAATTTAATTTGCTCCTGACTAAAACCAGCTTCCTTCAGATGTGCCAGAAACCATTTTTGTCGATAACGACCGTCTAAATCCCTAGCCTTTTTGTAGGTATCCCGCGCTTTTTTAATATCACCTTGATCTAAATAAATCATTGCCAAAGCCACAAGAGGATGGGGATTATTCGGCTCTAATTTAACTGCTTTTTCAGCGTTAGTAATAGCTGAATTAAAATCTTTTAAGCGATGATAGGCGAGGGATAAATTATAGTAGGCAATTTCATTATCGGGTTTTAAATTAGCGGCTTTAGTATGCGTAACTACGGCCTTTTCAAGATGACCACCGACAAGATAAACAATACCCAAAGCATTATAAGTAGCCACATGATCGGGAGCAATTTTAATCGTTTCTTCGAGGGTTGTTTGTGCCGCTAAAGGTTGTTTAGCTAGGTGTTGTGTCCAGCCTAAAATTACTCTCCCGTCTAGATGATTGGGGTTTAACTGTACCGATTTTTTTAAAGCTTCAATACTTTTGATAAAATCTCCCTGTTGACGATACTGTAATCCCAATTGACGATAACGATTAGCAGCTTTAATGTCTGATGCGGAAATAATCGGACTGGGAGAAGGAGGAACAAGCATCTCGGCCGTAGGTTCTTTTTTAAGGGGAGCGGGAGGACTACAGCCCCAAAAAACCGGGGAACTAAACATGATCAAAATAGTCAGGAGTCGATAACTATTCATGGGACAATTAATACCAGTCCAATTGTTAAGGGTGTCATCAAATTATGAATTATTCCCCTGAATCCGTGCAACGGCTGCTCGATTCCGATGATTATGGCGATCGCTTATCGGGAGTTAATCAACTGCGTTATTTAGCCCCAGAAATCGCCTTCGAGATGTTACAGCCTTTAATTAAGGATAGTAACGCTAGGGTGCGTTATTCGGCGGTAAGTCAGTTAGATATCCTCGGTCGTCAGAATCTTGATCTGGCCTTAACTATTCTACGCGATCGCTTGTTGCATGATCCGGAAGCAGACGTAAAAGCGGCCGCGGCCGATGCGATCGGGGGGTTAAAATTAACGGCAGCCTACGATGATCTGGTGGCCGTCTATCAACAATCCTGCGACTGGTTAATTCAATTTAGCATTGTGGCAGCTTTGGGCGAATTGGGGGAACCCCGGGGCTTTGAACTGCTGGAAATCGCCCTAAACTCCGATAATGAATTGGTAAAAACGGCCGCCGTTAGCGCTTTCGGGGAACTAGGCGACCCTCGCGCCGTCTCTTTACTCGTTCCCTTGGCTAATGATGATGACTGGCAACTGCGCTATCGTCTCGCTCAAGCTTTAGGCCGCTTAGGGGGGCAAGATGCGATCGCTGTTTTGACCCAGTTAACCGGCGACAAAAGCGCCCAAGTCGCCCAAGAGGCCCGCAATAATCTCGTCCAAGGGTGATGCAGAATAGTTGATTTTTGTCAATACCATTTACAATAAACTTTAATTAAGAATCGTTAACAAAGGTAAAGCGATGAAACAATTTACCCGTTTAATCTTGCTCGTCGGTCTTCTCGCGGGGGGCTGTTTCTCTGCCTCAATTGCGATCGCCGATAATCCCGCAGGGGCAATCGTGAGCAAGGATTCACAGGTTAACGAACTACTGCGTCAAGCGCGGCAATTGGTCAAAAATGGCAATTATGGGGAAGCTATAGCCATTTACGAGCGGGCTGCCGCCCTTGATGGCAATAATGCCAAAATTTTCTCCGGGATCGGCTTTTTACAAACGCGGCAAGGGGATTATAACGCCGCCGCCCAAGCATACCAAAAAGCTTTAAGTCTCGATCCGAGTAATCCCGACTTTTTCCATGCTCTCGGTTATAGTTTGGCTAATATCGGTGATTATGACAATGCAGCCACCGCTTACTACTACGCTATTCAAATAGAACCGAAAAACGTCCAACACTACCTCGGTTTAGGGGTGGTATTATTACGCCAAAAAAACTATGCTAAAGCGGGCGAAGTTTACCAATGGGTTTTAGCTCTCGACCCCAATAATCAGCAAGCCCACGAAATCATGGGTAAAGCCTTGATCGAACAGAATAAAAGCAGCGAAGCCCTCGATTTTCTCCAAAAATCCCTGCAAAGATTCCCTAACAATAGTGAATTAAGATTGCAACTGGCCAGCCTTTTGCTCAAACAGGGCGATTTAAATGGTGGAACCCAAATTTTAAAGGAAATAGAGCGACAAAGTGCAGGAAATTTTTTAATTCAGCTAAAAATAGGGATTTTACTCGAAAAACAAGAGCGTTTTGACGAGGCTCTCCCCTTTTATCGTCGGGCTGTTTTCCTGCAACCCCAATCGTTGGAAGCACAAGCGGGAATCGGTCGCATCCATCTGGCCAGAAAAGATTATCTTGCAGCAATTATCGCCTATCAAGATTTGGCCGAAATTGCCCCCAATAACGCCGATGTCTATCTTAATCTCGGTCGGGCCTACGCGGGCCGGGGACGAAAAACAGAGGCAGCGGAAGCTTTTAAGCAAGCGCGAGCGGTTTATGTGCAGAAAAATAATCAATCTGGCCTCCAGGAAGTGGATGCTCTACTGAAGAAGTTGCTTGAATAAAACCAGATCAGTTATCAGTTATCAGTTATCAGATTTGAGTTTTCAGTTCACTGATGACTGTTTAGCGATTTAAGGAGTGATTTAGACAGTCAATAGTTTATTCCCAATCGATCGGCAGCCATTGATTATCTAACACCTGTTCGAGATTAAAAATTATCTGACTCGGTAAACCGCCGGGGGATAAACCCATTTTTTTCCGGACGGTCTCTAAAGCTGTATGGTAGGATGGCTCAAAAATCTCCCGAAGATAGGGCTTTAAACTAGGGCTATCCTCCAGTAAATCTTGAATTTCTGCCCGAAAATTATTGATTTCTCCATGACCATGATTGCCATTCCGGTCTCTTTCCGATTGCCAGTAAGTTAATTTGAGTAAATGTTCTAGGAGACGAGTTAAAAGACTTTTGAGCGCGTGTCTTTCACTTCTCCCCATCGATTCAATCTCCTCAATTAAGTTATCTAAATCCACCTCGGCAAATTTGCCTTTTTTTAATTGTTCTGCCGTGGTTTTTAGCCAGAGATAAAAATCTTCTTCGTATAGTGTTGGGGTCGCTGTTTCTGTCGATCTAGTCATGACGGAACTGCCACAGGTGAAAACTAATCGGGATTCTATATTAATTAAACCCAAAAAAAGAGAGCGCAAGCTCTCCTTCTTGGTTATTTGCTAATTTTACTAACTAGCGACAATATACTCCTTGACGTTGGCCCGGCGACGGCGTAAATGAGCCAAGGCCTGGTGTTCTAATTGTCGCACTCGTTCCCGACTGATGTTCATTCTCTGACCGATTTTAGCTAGGGATAACTCTTTGCCATCGGTTAAACCGAAACGGAGAGTAATTACTTCCCGTTGTTGGGGAGTTAATTCGGCCAGGAGATTGGCTAAGTCTTGCCGTAATAATTCTTGGGTGATGAAGGTATCGGGAGAAACTCCGCTATCTTCTAATAATTCCGACAATTCCGTATCTTGGTTATCGCCGACGCGCACATCAAGGGAGATGGGTTGACGGGCCATACTGAGATATTCGCGGATTTGAGCGGGTTCTAGCTCTAATTCCAAGGCAATCTCGGCAGGAGTGGCACTTCTCCCCAGTTTTTGGGCGAGTTCGCGCTGGGTTCTTTTGATTTTATTCAGTTTTTCGGTGATATGGATGGGTAAACGAATAGTCCGGGCCTGTTGAGCGATCGCACGGGTAATCGCTTGTCGAATCCACCAGTAGGCATAGGTAGAAAATTTATAACCTTTGGTGGGATCAAATTTCTCTACACCCCTTTCTAATCCCAGACTACCCTCTTGAATTAGATCTAGGAATTCCATGTTCCGCTTTTGATATTTTTTGGCGATCGCAACCACCAAGCGGAGGTTAGCTTCAATCATTTTCCGTTTAGCTCGATCGCCGGTTTTCAAGGCTCGATCCAGTTCATTTTCGCTTAAATTCACCGAATCCGCCCACTCCAAGCGCTGTGGTTCCCGTCCTAATTGCTTCGATAGTGCTTCTTTCGCTTCTAACAGGCTCATCATCCGTTGGACTTGTTTGCCGTAAATAATTTCTTGTTCGTGAGTTAGGAGGGGAACTCGCCCAATTTCGTGCAGATAGGTACGCACCATATCGGCATTGAGGGTGGGCTGTGATTGAGTTTGGTTGGTTTTTGCGGTGGGCATTGGTTTGGTGGTGACTCCTTGACACAGAAAAAGTCTGTTACTATTCCGACTCGCGGGTGAGTCTGGCTTATCTGAAGTCGGTATGAGTTTGATCGGAATTTCTTTGATTGTATCCTGCGCTTTTAGACGCGGGCAATCCCCTAAAGGTTCAAAGTTAATTCATTCTTTGGTATGATGTTAAGTTTATGCTTTTTTCTCAACATCCAGAACAAAAGTATTATAGTGTAGGACTATCAACTACAATCGCTTGTTTTTGGGTCGCTTTTTCCTGAATCCTCGGCAGTGCCGCTGATACTGTTAGGTAAGATTACAAAACAAAAAGGTGATTTTCCCG
The DNA here is from genome assembly GCF_027531105.1 of Microcystis sp. LE18-22.4A. Taxonomy (NCBI): domain Bacteria; kingdom Bacillati; phylum Cyanobacteriota; class Cyanophyceae; order Chroococcales; family Microcystaceae; genus Microcystis; species Microcystis sp. LE18-22.4A. Next base: position 7,421 of record NZ_JAPZRB010000083.1, on the reverse strand, counting down.
ATTAGCTGTAAACAATCTGGCCGACTTTCGACCTTTTCGCCCTCAGCTTTGAGAGCAAAGCAGAACCAAGCTGAAAACTGACAGACGAGAACCGACTTCTATATATATAATGACCGATCAACACCAGCAAAGGGAGAGATAATCATTGCGGATTTCCGAACTATTTTCTGTAGTATTTGCTACAAAATGCCAAATTAGCTGCGATTGAGAATCGGGAAAAATTGTTATAAAAATTAGGATTGCTAGGGGGGTAATAACTATCATAGAGACAGCAGGGCGGAGATCGGGATAAATTATCGTTGAAACCAAGCTCGATCGCACTCTCCACAATGCCGTTCTGTGGAACTCCTGAACAATGAGGACTTACTATGACTAAAACCGTCGTTATCGATCCCGTCACCCGGATCGAAGGCCATGCCAAGATCTCGATTTTCCTTGACGATGGGGGGGAAGTGGATGACGTGCGTTTTCATGTGGTCGAGTATCGCGGTTTCGAGAAATTCTGCGAGGGACGGCCGATGTGGGAGATGGCGGGAATTACTGCCCGAATTTGCGGCATTTGCCCCGTTAGTCACCTACTTTGTGCCGCCAAAACTGGTGATAAAATTCTAGCGGTGCAAATCCCCCCCGCGGGGGAAAAACTGCGGCGCTTGATGAATTTGGGACAGTTAACCCAATCCCATGCTTTAAGCTTTTTCCATCTTAGCAGTCCCGATTTTCTGCTTGGTTGGGAAAGTGACGCCGCTAAACGGAATATTTTCGGTTTAATCGCCGCCGATCCCGACCTAGCGCGAGCGGGCATCCGTTTACGTCAATTTGGACAGAAAGTTATTGAACTTTTGGGGGCGAAAAAAATTCACCCCGCTTGGTCTGTCCCGGGAGGTGTGCGTTCTCCCCTGAGCGAAGAAGGGCGACAATGGATTAAAGAACGACTGCCGGAGTCTAAAGCGACTCTTTACACGGCCTTAAACCTATTTAAAGGACTTCTAGACAATTTAACCACAGAAATCGCCGCTTTTGGTAATTTCCCTTCCCTGTTTATGGGATTGGTCGGTAAACGGGACGAGTGGGAACACTACGGCGGTCATATTCGTTTTACCGATAGTCAAGGCAATATTGTGGCCGATAACCTCAGCGAAGACAATTATCGCGATTATATCGGCGAATCAGTAGAAAAATGGTCTTATTTAAAGTTTCCCTACTATAAACCCCTCGGTTATCCCAACGGTATCTATCGGGTTGGTCCGTTGGCGCGCTTAAATGTTTGTTCCCATTTTGGCACGGAGGGGGCGGATATCGAGTTACGGGAATATCGCCATCGGGTCGGTGGTGTAGCAACCTCTTCTTTTTACTATCATTATGCCCGATTAGTGGAGATTTTAGGCTGTTTAGAGCGTATCGAACTTTTAATCGACGATCCCGATATAGTTTCTCCACGCTGCCGGGCCGAAGCAGGAATTAATAATCTGCAAGGGGTGGGAGTTAGTGAAGCGCCCCGGGGTACTTTATTCCATGATTATAAAGTGGATGAAAATGGTTTGATTGAAACGGTGAATTTGATTATTGCCACGGGTAATAATAATTTAGCCATGAATCAAACGGTGAAACAAATCGCCCAACATTATATCCATGGTGGCGAAATTCCCGAAGCGATGTTAAACCGGGTGGAAGCGGGTATTCGTTGCTATGATCCCTGTTTAAGTTGTTCCACTCACGCTATGGGACAAATGCCGCTACAGCTAGAGTTAGTTAATGCAGCCGGTGAGGTGATTAATACTCGACAACGGGGTTAATTATCTAAGTTGTTGGGGGGTTAGGAAATAGGGGAAATTTCTCCTAATACCTGACCCCATTTGACTATTTTTACGGCCAAGATTCTAGCTAAGAATTTCTAGGTTTTGATAAAGAATTTCTATCGGACAAGAAAAGTTAATACAGTTAATAGTGATTAAATCTCCCGCGTGATAAATATGGGGAATCCAGAGGTTATTAGATTGACGTTGATATTGTTCAATTAGGACTTGTTTTTGCTCGATCAGCAGATATTCCTCTAATTCGGGGATAGTTTGATAATTGGCAAATTTATCGCCTCTATCAAAGGCTGCTGTGGAGTCGGATAAAACCTCGATAATCACTCGCGGATGCAGGATAAAATCTTCCTGGGAAACTCGATCCCGTTCGTCACAAGTAATGGCAAAATCGGGATAATAGAAGATATTTAAGCTAGGGAGACGCACTTTCATATCGGTAGCGTAGGCAAGACAACCACTACCCCGTAAATGATTAATTAATTGGGCTGAAAGATTACCTGTGATGATAACATGGGCTTTACTGGCCCCCGCCATCGCCAAGATTTGCCCTTGTATATATTCATGTTTAATGGGACTAATTTTCTCTATTTCCAGATAGTCTTTTGGAGTAAAATAAGCGTGACTTTTACCGGCTGTCATGGTGTTTACCTCGCTCATTGTTAGTTTTCTAACGGACAATTAAGCCAAATAACTGAGTCTAAATCAGTCTTATTGCCTTCAGTAATTAGCTTTCGTATCAGTTCAAGATAATTAAAATTACTCTCGAATAAAACAAAACGTCTATCTAAAGAAGCGGCCGCTAGTCCCACGGTTCCTGAACCAGCAAAGGGATCTAAAACCACATCACCTTTAAAAGAGTAATAGGTAATCACTTTTTCTGCCAATTCTACAGGAAAAGCGGCGGGATGTTTTGAGTTAGTGACTGGGTTAATTTTCCAGACATTAGTGCGTTCATAACCATCGGCAATTTTTGAGGCTTTTACTACTTCTTGATCGGGATGATTACGAATATGCCAATCGATGAGTAAATCCGTGTGTTTACGATAGACTAAAACGTATTCAGTCACTGGCACAGTTTTGTATTGGAGAGGATTGCGATCGGCGGCAAATCTGCGGCCTCTACCAGTTGCCCACCCTGCTCCCTCTGGTTTTAGCCAAATAATATCATCAATAAAATCGTAACCTTCCTCAACAAAAATTCGATGTAAATCAAAGGGGACAGCAATACGTTTAGAAGCTTGATTACGGGAAGCACGACGCAACAGCACGGGAGAAATATTAATGACAAAAAAACGTCCTTCACTCAAAACTCGATGGCATTTTCTGATCACCTGTCGCAGCTTCAATAGATAGGTTTCGTATTCTTCAAATTCTGAATATTCCGGACGAGCATTAAAATAGGGTGGTGAGGTAAAGATTAAATCAACACTTTCTGCTGGCATTTCCTCCAAAAGTTCACTACAATCACCAAATCCGATCGTATTTCTCAGAGAAGAAAGCTTGTATTCTTTTTTGGTTTTCTTGCGGGTTTCTAATTTAGATTCATCCTGTTTTAACAGACGAGCGATAATAATTTCAGTCCGGGTTGTCCTATCGGCTAAAATTTCGGTGGTGTAGGCATCGATCACCACTTCCCCAACGGTTTTTTTCTGGTCATTACATAGAGGAACTCGCCAAATATGATATCTGTCATCCACTTCTGGTAAACCTAATTTAATCGCATTAACTAAATTTATTTCTCGCAACCAATTAAGGACAATTTCTTTAGCTTCTGCCACCGTGCGAAGTAGATAACCGCGCTTTTCCGATACCAGTTCTTTTTCCATGATATTACTCTAGTTTTCTCTAGAATTCTAGCTGATCATTATCCAAAAAACTAGGAGAGTCTCAAGATAGAAATTGGCCACCCTTTAAAAATTCCACATTTCTAAGACTTTTCCCGTAATTGTTTGATTTAACCAGAAAGTATTATGACTGAGGGAGTGAAGATTATTTGCCGTTACTTTCCAGCTTGCTTGGGGATGAAAAAGAATTGCTTCTGCGGGATTACCGGGGTTGAGAGATGCCGGTTTTTGTTGTAAACAATGACAGGGATTGAGACTAAGCGCTTGCCATAATTGTAAAGCTGATAATTGTCCGGTTATTACTAATTTTTCCCAGAGTAGCGGTAAAGCTAATTCTAACCCGATCGCGCCGGGGGGTGCTTCTGCAAAAGAGACGGTTTTTTCTTCGTAGGTATAGGGACGATGATCGATCGCGATTGCATCGATAATTCCCTCCTTAATTGCCGCAATTAACGCCTTGCGATCGCTTTCGTTGCCCAAGGGGGGAGCGAGGTGTAAACTGGGATGATAGCTGGCGATCGATCCTGTATTTAAGAGCAGATGCAACCACGTCACACTAGCGGTTATCGGCAATCCCCGCATTTTTGCCTCGCGAATTAATTCCACTCCTCGACGGGTAGAAATTCGCATTAGGTGAACAGGTGTATTAATTTCGCCGACGATTTCTAAAATTGTGGCTAAAGCAGTGGTTTCGGAAATAGCAGGATCTCCGGGTAAACCGAAGCGAATCGAGGTTTCTCCCTCACGCATGACTCCATTACCCTTTAATTGCTGATTTACGGGGGAAAGGGCGATATTTTTACCGAAGGGTTTTAGGTATTCCAATAAGTGCCGCAACAGTCCCAAATCTTCCAGTCCGCGATTATCGGTAAAACCCACCGCTACAGGCATTAAATCGGCTAATTCCGTCATTTTTTGCCCTTGTCTTCCCAGGGTGAGACTTGCCCAAAAATGCAGACGAGTCGATTTTGAGTCAAAAAACCCTTGACTTTTTTGCTGTAATGTGCTAATGAGTGCGGGGTGATCGAGGGGGGGGAGAGTATTGGGGAGAATTGCCACCCGGGTGCAGCCTCCGGCCGTGGCAGCTTGGATCAGAGATGCAAGGGTTTCTCTGTCCTCGTGGCCGGGTTCCCCAGAATGACTGTAGAGATCGACTAATCCGGGGGCAAAAATACAGTTTTGACCAGAAATATAGTTACTATTTTCTCTTGGGGGAAGCTGAGATTCGATCGCTTTAATTACCCCCTCCTCAATCCAGACATCGGCAATGCGATCGGTTTGTGTCAGGGGGTCAAGGACTCTAACCTGTTCTATGATCGTCGAGGATTGGCTATTCACGCAGACTAATTAAAACGTCATTTTTTCCTCTGGCAGTATATCACGTTAAGTAAAAAGTAAAAAGTAAAAAGTAAAAAAGTTGAGTTCTCGGTTAGGTTAAGGGACGATAAGTTAGAATATTGATCAGCTACGGTTTTAATCTTTATTTTAATTGGCTGGCCTACCCTAGGAAGAATTGATAGCCGAATCATGCAGTTAGAACTTTTCGATTTTAATAATTTAGAAGAATTTAATCGGGGAACCCCGCGATTAGTTTCTTTTCGAGATTTAGTACCAGAAATCACCAGCACCAGTTATCTAACCCATGGCATCTATTATTATCCTGCTAAATTTATTCCCCAAGTGGTGAGATTTTGTCTTGATAATTACACGAAAAAGGATGATTGGATTATCGATCCTTTTGCTGGTTCAGGTACGGTGGGTTTAGAGGCTAAACTTTGTCAAAGAAATGCGGTTTTAACTGACCTGAATTATCTTTTAAACCATATTATTCCGATTAAGATCACAGAACACCAAGAACCATTGAGTTACTCAGAGTTAGATAAAAAAATCTTACAAGTTTTTGCCAACGAGGATAAATTTATCCCTCAGTGGTCAAATTTAAACTATTGGTATCCAGAGGAGATTTTAGCAGTTTTACAGAAACTTTGGGCAGGTCAAAAAAGTCTAGAACCTGATTTGTATTCCCAGATCATTCAAGCGGTTTTAGTGAAAGTTAGTAAACAGTTTTCCTATGCAGAACATACCAAACCTAAATTATTTCAATCGAAATACAAAAAATCAGATATACAGGAACTATTACAAAGAGATTGGCAAGAGGAATTAAAACGAACGATTAAAGAGATGAGTTTGGAAACTTTAACCAGTGTCAATCAATATATTGCCGTAACTTGGCATAATTATAATCAGGTGCTTTTTTATGGGGGAGTAGATAGTGCCACTTTTGAGATCGAGCAAAATCTAGAGTTAGATTGTTTAATTAGTTCACCTCCCTATCTGCAAGCACAGGAATATATCAGAACAGCAAAACTAGATTTATATTGGTTAGGATATACAGAAAAAGAAGTGCAAAAAATCTCTAAGCTAGAAATTCCCTACCGACAGGCTACCAGATTAATCGAAACCGAAACATTAAATCAAGTGAGATCGACTTTAGAGAAAGAGAATTTACATAAAATACTCGATTCCTATTTTTGTCACACCATCAACGCTTTAGAAAATGCCACCAGAAAATTAAAACAAGCTGGGAAAGCTTGCATTTTTGTGGGTAATCCGAAAGTGGATGGGGTGGAAGTAGAAACTTGGCGAATATTAGGGGAATATTTTCAGGAAAATGGCTTTATTTTTGATACCGTCTTTGAGGATAGAATTAAAACCAGACAATTATTCAAATCTCGCAAGAATAAAAATCCTGATGGCATGAAATCTGAATATTTACTAATCTTAGAGAAAAGGTAACTTTCTATTGCTTATGTAGCCCAAATATTCCCTATTTCATAAATAGGGCTTGCTGAATAATGGTAAAACCCTTTTAAAATAAAGCTTTTGACCTGTTAAAGTCCGATGTTAGTGCAAGAAAATAGGATTGGGACTTTCAAAAACCTTGCATTATCCTTCTTGTAGTACATCGCTTGGTACAAAAAACCAGGGCAACAAAGCCTGAAACGACCGGCTCCTGACTCCTGACTCCTACCCCCAGGAAAAACTTTTTCAGCAGACCCTAAATATTTGACCTGTCTGGAATCCTTACCTAATTTTCAGGAAACTATTCAAGATGAACCCTATATATCTGGTCAATTATTGGCTGAAGTAAAGTTAATTATTAAGACAGATCATGCTACCGTTAATTATGTTTGTGAACTTAAAACAAGATTAAATCATGATCTATCTTAATCGGTGATATAATATTTCGTAAGCTTGGGTCAAAGATTACCATGAAATCAAAGACTTTTACTAATGATCGGGGGTTTATTTAGCTTAATTGTTTAGGAATTGATAGCAAGTAATCTTGAATTTATTGATGTGGATGGTAGTAATTACAAAGGCAGAACGCTCGCAATGTTTGATAATATTTGTAAATTTATCGCCGAAAACTTCTCCGATGATCTAGCCACTTGGTTATTGGGTACTCCCCTCTCCTTAACCGTCCTCGACCCGACGGAATTACAATTAGACCCCATTCGTGCCGATTCTCTGATTTTTTTGCAGTCAGAGGAATTAATTCTCCATACTGAATTTCAAACCGACCCCGACTCCAAGATTCCTTTCCGAATGCTCGATTATCGCCTTCGCGTCTATCGTCGTCATCCCCAAAAACCAATGCGTCAAGTGGTAATTTATCTGCGACGCAGTGATTCTCCCCTAGTGCAAGAAAATACTTTCCGTCTGGGGGAAACTTTTCATTCCTTCCAAGTCATCCGTCTTTGGG
>NZ_JAPZRB010000180.1:0-13863 GCF_027531105.1 Microcystis sp. LE18-22.4A | reverse complement strand
AACTCAAATCTCTTATTACTACAGTTCTGTAGTCGGAGATGGTTATATCCTTTATCTTCAAGCGTTAGATGGTGGTTTAGTTGACCTGAGTGGAGTCCAACAAATTACCAGTGGTGTCACACAAGTTCTTGCAGATGGAAGCAATAGTATAGTTGATTTATCGAGTTTGACCAGTTGGGTTGACAATGACCCTGGAGACACTTCTGCTATTACTGTTAGTCATGGGGGTACAGTCATCCTTGACAAACTAACTACTCTCCAAGGAATCGACCAAATCACCGCTAATACTGGTGGATACATCGACCTCAGCGACGTTACTACCCTCAATAGTAATAATACTCAAATTATCGCTGATGGAACGGGTAGCATTATCGACCTTTCTAACCTAACTAGCTTTACAGGTTTAACCTTTACCGCTACCAATGGCGGCCTTATCCGAGTTCGTCCCGTTTCCAGAGATGACGCTTACCTACTCAATGAAGATAGTACCCTCACAATTGCCGCTGCACAAGGCGTATTAGCTAACGACATTAACATTACCGGACAACCTCTCAGCGTTGAAACCGTCACCACCACCAATCACGGAACCCTCAGTCTCGCTGCTGATGGTTCATTTACCTACACCCCCAATGCGGATTATGTCGGTACAGATAGCTTTACCTATCGTGTTTTTGGTGCCGATGCTTTAGTCAGTATTTCAACCGTGAATTTCACTATCAATAATGCCAATAACGACGCGCCAACAAATATTCAACTCACTAATTATAATATCAACGAAAACAGTCCTAATAATACAATTATCGGGCAATTTAGCATTAGTGACCCTGACCCCAATGATACCCATACCTTGACTTTAATTGATGATGCAGGGGGACGCTTTAAACTGTTTGGAAATCAATTACAAGTGGCTAACAGCAGTTTATTGAATTATGAAACAAATACCAGTCATAACATCACTATTAAAGCCACTGATGCAGGTAATTTAAGTTTAGAAAAAACCTTGACAATTACGGTAGTTAATGTTAATGAATCTCCGACAAATATCCAACTGAGTAAGAATAGTATTGAGGAAAATAGTGTCAATAATACAGTTATCGGCACATTAAACACCACTGATCCTGATGTAAATGATACCTTTACTTACAGCTTAGTTGATAATGCAGGGGTACGTTTTGCCATTAATGGTAATCAGTTAATTGTCGCTGATGGAACTAAATTAGATTACGAAACTAATCAAAAGCATACTATCACTATTCGGACGCAAGATCAAGGCGGATTAACCTACGATAAATCTTTTGATATTAACCTAATTGATGTGGCTGATTCTAGTGTAATTGCTTTCAGTCAAGCTACTTATACAGTCAAAGAAGACGGAACACCTATCACCGAAATTACGCTAAACCGTAGCCTTAATACAAAAGGAGAAGTCAGCGTTACTGTTACCCCAAGCAATAGCACAGCAACAGCACCATTAGACTATAATAACGCACCCATTACAGTTACATTTACTAATGGCGAAACATCGAAAACGATTACTATTCCAATTGTTGATGACATTCAATTTGAAGGCAATGAAACCATTAATATAACCCTAACAAATGCCACAGGTGCCGCAACAATAGGCACACAAGACAAAGCAACTTTAACTATTGTTGACAACGAAGTTAATCAGGGAATCACCCTTGATGAAGGACAAACAAAACTGATTAATAATACTGTCCTTAAAGCTGTTGAAACGAATAAACAACCCACAGACATTATTTATACCTTAACTGATTTACCTGATAACGGTCAGTTAATTCTTAGCACGAATATCTTAAAACTAGGTGATACTTTCACTCAAGCTAATTTAGATAATGGTCTTTTAACCTATCAACATAATGGCAGTGAAACAACCTCTGATAACTTCAAATTTACCCTTGCCGATGTCAAAAATGAATTTCAGGTTAATACCTATACAACTAATAATCAAGGATTTCATGATAACTACCATCAATCATCAACAACAGCTTTAAAAGATGGTGGCTTTGTAATTGTTTGGTCATCCCAAGGACAAGATGGCAGTGATTGGGGAATCTATGGGCAACGTTACGACATTAATAGTAATAAAATAGGCAGTGAATTTCCAGTTAATACCTACACTCAAAATGCTCAATATAACCCCTCAATTACAGCTTTAAATAGTGGCGGTTTTGTTGTGGTTTGGGCATCTAAATTACAAGATGGAAGTGGTAATCCCATTTATGGACAACGCTATGATGCTAATGGCAATAAAGTAGGCAGTGAATTTCAAATTAGTACCTATACTCAAGATACCCAATGGTGGGAACCCTATCCTTCAGTAACAACTCTTAATGATGGTGGTTTCTTTGTCACTTGGGCATCTGAATCAGGAGATGTTAATGGTAATATTTATGGACAACGCTATGATGCTAATGGCAATAAAGTAGGTACTAATTTCCCAATTAATACTTATACCCCTGGAATCCAAATAGAAGCGGCCGCAATAACCCTAAATAATGGTGATTTAATCGTTGCTTGGCAATCCTATCCTCAAAATAATGGTCATTGGGGTCTTTATGGACAGCGTTATGACAACAATGGTAATAACTTAGGCAGTGAATTTCAAATTCATTCTAGTCCTTATTATGATTATTCTGAACCAAAAATAGCAGCCTTAACTGATGGTGGATTTGTTGTTACTTACGAATCTGGAGACTGGAATGGAAATGGTATTGATGGTAGTGGTTATGGTGTTCATGGACAAAAATTTGACTCCACTGGCAATAAAATAGGCAGGGAATTTCTAATTAATACTTATACCACTGGAAATCAATTTTATCAATCTGTAACTGCTTTAAGTAATGGTGGATTCTTAGAAGTTTGGCAATCTCAAAATCAAGATGGTAGTGGTTATGGTATTTATGGACAGCAATTTGACGCTAATTGTAATAGGATTGGTAATGAATTTGCCATAAATCAATACACTGCTAATAATCAATGGTTTCCTGCCATAACAACCTTAGCAGATGGAAGTTCTGTTATCATTACTTGGACATCAGAAAATCAAGATGGTAGTGGAAACGGTATCTATGCACGAAAATTTAATACCAGCGACCCACCTATTTCTACTTTTAACATCACCATTAATAATGTTAACGATACACCTACAGACTTACAACTGAGTAACAATAAAGTTGACGAAAATAGTCCCAATAATACTGTTATTGGTGTTCTAAATACTACTGACCCTGACGTAAATGATACCTTCACTTACACCTTATTAGATAATGCAAATGGTCGCTTTACTATTGTTGGTAATGAATTACGAGTTGCTAACAGTAACTTACTGGATGCGGAAACTAACACTAACCACAACATCACTGTTAAAGTTACAGATAAAGGCGGTTTAGATTTAGTCAAAACCTTTAATATTACTGTCAATAACCTTAACGAAATACCTACAGCTATTCAACTTAGTAACACCAACATCCCAGAAAATAGTAATAATGGAACAATTATCGGCACATTAACCACCACTGACGCTGATTTAGGTGATACCCACACCTACGAATTAATTAACAACGCCGATGGACGCTTTGCTATTAATAATAATCAATTAATTGTCGCTGATGGTAGTAAATTAGACTATGAAACTAATAGCAGTTATCCAGTTACCATCCGTAGTAAAGATTCAGGTGGATTAAGCTATGACCAATCTTTCATAATTAACCTAATTGATGTACCTGAACCCGGAACATTAGCCTTTAGTAACGCTCAATTTAACGTTAACGAAGACGGAACACCCGTTAATCAAGTTAAGATAATTCGTATAGGTGGCAGTCAAGGAGAAGTTAGCGCAACCATTGATTTGACTAACGGAACAGCTACCCCAGACGATTACGATAAAACCTCTATTACCGTCACATTCGCTAACGGCGAAACCGAAAAAATTGTCACCGTTCCTATCACCAATGACACCTTTGTTGAGAATACCGAAACCATCAATCTTACCCTAACTAATCCCACCAATGGCGCAATCTTAGGCACACAAAAAACCGCTACTTTAACCATTCTTGATGATGACGTACAGCTTAACTTCAGTGCCGCTAACTATACCGTTAGTGAAGATGGAACCGCCGTTACTGACATCATCGTAACTCGTGCTGGACGCAAAACAGGAACAGTCGGAGCAACCATCACCTTTACTAATGGTACTGCCAAAGGCTGCGCCTGTGGACTTCATCTCACTACTTCTGACTTTCTCAGTTCACCTATTACTGTTATCTTAGGTGAAAATGAAATAAGTAAAATTATTCCTGTTCAATTAGCAGGAAGCCAAGGAAGTAACTTTGTTCCTATCATCAATGATACTCAAGTTGAAAGTAATGAAACCTTTACCATTACTTTAACAAATCCCACAGGTGGCGCAACTATTGGCAATCAAAATAGTGCCACTGTCACCATCTTAGATGATGATGTCCAACTGGCATTTAGTGCGCCTAACTTTACTATACGCGAAGATGGAACCGCAATCGCTGCCGTCAGCGTTAACCGCATTGGCAGACTGACGGGTGTTGTTGGTGCAACCATTAATCTCGACGGCGGAAGCGCAGCCTATCCTGATGACTACACCCAAACTTCTCTGAATATCTCTTTTGCTGACGGAGAAAAGAGCAAAATTATTAATATTCCTGTCAGAAATGATATTATCTCCGAACCCGATGAAACCGTCAATTTAACCCTTGTTAACCCTACAGGTAGCGCAACTATTGGCAGTCAAAATACAGCGACTCTCACCATTGTTGACAACGGATTAACTCCTAGTTTAAGTCTTGCGATTGATAAAGATACTGTTGCTGAAAACGCAGGAAATAACGCAGCAACGGCAACCATTACTCGCAGTATTGTCACCGATGAAGATTTAATTGTTACTCTCGCTTCCAATGATACCAGTGAAATAACCGTCCCCAATCAAGTTATTATTCCCGCCAATCAAGCATCAGCAACCTTTACCCTAAATGCAGTCAATGATAACATCCCTGATGGCATTCAAACTGTTACTATTACTGCCACAGCCACAGGCTTTAGTCAAGGTACAGATACCATCAACGTTGCTGATATTAATGTCCCCGATTTGAAAATAGTTAATCTAAGTGCGTCCACACCTTTATTAACTGGAAAACAAGGCAGCTTCACCTATCGAGTTGTCAATCAAGGATTAAGTGAAGCAAAGGGTACTTGGACAGATAAAATTTATCTTTCTACTGATACCACCTTAGAAACCAACCAAGATATATTTTTAGACAACTATCAATTTTCTGGAACAATTCCCACAGGCTTATTCTACGAACGTAATCTCCCATTTTTCATCCCCAAAACTCCCGGACAATACTATTTAATCGCTCAAACTGATACAGCAAATACTATTAATGAAGGGATCGGATTAGGTGAAAACAATAATACCACTATTACCTCTATTAATATTACTCCTGCCTATCGTGCTACTGTTTCTACTGATACCGAAATTGGAGTAACAGGAAACAAAGTTATTTTACAGGGTAAAGCCTTCAGTAATAGTGATAACTCTGCTGTTCCCTACGAATTTGTCACCATCGCCATTAAATATAACGGGACTGTTCGCGAATTAACCGCTTTTACTGATGGAAATGGCAACTTTGTCAAGGAATTTCAACCCTTACCCGGAGAAGGGGGACAATATCAAATTAATGCCTATTTCCCTAATTACAGTAGCGAAGACAGCACCGCAGAAGATAGCTTTAAACTCTTAGGAATGCGCTTTAACACAAGCAGCACTTACTATCAAATTAATGCTGATTCACCCTTTAATGCAACAGCAACCCTACAAAATTTAACGGATATTCCCATTACAGGGATTACTTACACCATCGAAGGTGCGCCTCAAGATTGGAATATACAAGTTAATGCAGCCAATACCTTAGCAGGGAATAGCAATTTACCCATTACTTACACCATTACTGCACCCAATAATTCAGCTATTACTCAAGACACATTTAATATTAATCTCACCAGTGCAGAAGGCGTAAGCACAACTCTTCCTGTTACGATTAATCTGCGTCGCATTGTTCCTCATTTAGTTGCGGATACAAACCTTCTCAGCAATGGGATGTTACGAGGACAACAAACTCCCATTGAATTTGAAGTAACAAACAATGGCGGAATTGCCACAGGAGACGTTCAAGTAATTCTTCCTGATGCACCTTGGTTAAAATTAGTCTCACCTGTCAAGCTATCTTCTCTTAATCCGGGAGAATCAAGCAAAGTTACTTTATTACTCACTCCTGATACCAATTTACCGCTAACGGTTTATAACGGCAATCTCGTCTTAGATGTCGTCGGAAATGATGGCGATTTGTCTTTACCTTTCAGCTTCCGTGCGGTTTCCGATGCAGTTGGTAGCTTACAAATTACTGTTGTCGATGAGTTGACATTCTTTACCGAATCTGCACCTAAATTAAAAGATGCTACGATTATTCTCCGAGATTATATTACCGGAAACGAAGTCCGACGCATCACCACAGATGCAACGGGAATGGTATCTTGGGATAATCTTACTGAAGGATATTATCAGTTAGAAGTTCAAGCTAAAAGCCACGATTCTTACACTCAAACAATTCAAATTAAAGCAGGAGAAACCGAGGATATAGAATCTTTCTTATCTCGTCAAACGGTTAAATATGTATGGCGAGTTGTTCCTACAGAAATTGAAGATAAATATACTATCACTATTGAAAGTGTTTTTGAAACGCACGTTCCTGCTTTAGATGGTAGTAGTGGCAGTATTGCTAATCCCATTCCTACTGTAACAATTGACCCGCCATTAATTGATTTAATAAACCTGCAAGTTGTCGGCCAAATGATGCAAGTTGACATGACAGTTACCAATCATGGATTAATTGCAGCCAATGATGTTCGGTTGAATTTTGGTGAACATCCTTTCTATAAAATTGAGCCTTTAATTGAAAATATTGGAACTTTAGGTGCGAAAAGTTCGCTGACTGTTCCGGTAAGAATTACGAGAATTGCGGATACAAGCAATGGAGTTGTTTCCTGTGGAATTCCTGCTTCTTTAACTTATGACTATTCCTGTGGGTCAAACCTAGTCTTGAAATCTACACCAATTGCTATCAATAATGTTGAAGGAAATTGTGCATTACTGTCCTCAATACCTATCAGTTTTGGTGGTGTTGGATTTAATCCCGTGAATGGCGGATTTAATCCTGGAAATGGTGAAGTTAGTTCTATTAGTCCTATTGTTAGCAGTGTTCCAATAGAGATACAATCTAATTCTTGTAATCAAGGTTCAGTCTGCGCTCAAGTTAAACTGCAAATTAACCAAGAGGCAATCATGACTCGTTCCGGATTCCTTGGAACATTAAAAATTGACAATGGTAACGACACCAATAACCTAGAAAATATCACCGTTACTATCAACATCAAAGACAGTCAAGGAAACACCGTTAACAATCTATTTGGTATCACTAACCCTACCCTTTCTAACCTTACCGCAGTTGATGGAACAGGAACAATATTAGCCAACACTTCAGGAAGTGCAGAATGGACATTTATTCCCACAGGAAACGCTGCACCCAATGAACCTACTATTTACAGCATCGGCGGCAGCTTAAGCTATAAAGAAAATGGCAATAATATCACTGTTCCTCTGCTTTCAACTCCTGTTACTGTCTTCCCACAAGCAGAATTATACCTCGATTACTTCCATCAACGAGATGTCTTTGCTGACGATCCTTTTACAGTTGAAATTGAACCATCCGTTCCCTTCTCCCTTGGTATTCTAGTCAAAAATCAAGGTAAAGGTACAGCTAAAACCCTCCACATCTCCTCCGCACAACCCAAGATTATCGACAACGAAAAAGGCTTACTGATTGATTTTAATATCATCGGTACTCAAATCGGCACAGAATCCATTACCCCCTCCTTAACCGTTAATTTCGGCAATATTGAAGCGGGAAAAACCGCCGTTGCTGATTGGTTATTCAAATCTTCTTTACAGGGTAAATTCACCGAATATAACGCCACCTTTGAACATATTAACGATCTCGGCAAACCTGAACTATCCCTAATTAAAGAAGTCAAAATTCACGAACTCACCCATCAGGTTAATGTGGATAGTGATAACCTACCTGACTTCTTAGTTAATGATACCTTTGATGCTAACTTCTATCCTGATATTCTCTACTTCAGCAATGGCACAACTGCACCCGTAAACGTCCTTACCAATGCAACAGCAACCATCAACAATCAACAGGCACAAATTATCGTCAATGTCAATAGTGGTTGGACATATTTACACCTAGCAGATCCTAGTAATGGTAGTTTAGAAATAGCTCAAGTTTTGCGGTCTGATGGAACGTCTATTAAATTAGATAACGTCTGGACAACTGACCGAACTTTCCCCGCTACAGGTCGTCCTATCTACGAAAATATTCTACATCTACTTGACTACAACGCTAACGCTGGCAACAGTAACTATACAATTATTTACACCTCTGGTGGCCCCACAGTAACAGATATTATTGATGTTACTCCCGATCCTCGTTCTACTGCGGTAAACGCAATCGCTATTGATTTCTCCGAACCGATTCAAGCAAGCACTTTTGATTATACTGATCTCAGCTTAACCCTCAACAATGGGACAAATTTAATTACTAATGTTGTCTCTATTATTCCTCTTTCAACTACGCGCTATCAAGTGACAGGCTTAGAAAATCTTACTAACATTGATGGAGACTATCAATTAACCGTCAACGCTAATGAAATTAAGGATTTAGACGGTAAACTGGGGACAGGTTTACTCAGTGAAACTTGGGTTAAAACTGCTACTGGAAATGCAGATAATACTCCACCCACTGTTACAGATATTCGAGACTTGCAGATTGATACTCGCAATATTCCCGTTTCTTCCCTCGATGTCACCCTCTCGGAAGCGATTGATTTAAGTTCCTTCACTTGGGAAGATATTACCCTCACCCGTAACAGTGGCAGCAATCTAATTAATAATACCGTCACAATTACTCCAGTTAATGATACAACCTACCGGATTAATGGACTGAATAACTTAACCCAAACTGAAGGAACTTACACCCTAACAGTTAATGGAAATGAAATTAAAGATTTATCAGGAAATTTAGGCCTAGGAAGTGCAGCAGAAATTTGGGTAATGGATACCACTCCACCCGATGCACCTAGTAACCTTAAAGTAGGCAATAAAACTATTACCCCTAACAGTCAAAACCTAGTTAACACTACTACCCTAAACCTCACAGGATCTCTTAGCGAAACGGGTTTAAGCGTCTTCTTGATCGATCGTACTCTCAATCAAAGCTTAGGACAAGCATCCGTTAATAATACCCAATTCAGTAGCACAATTCAGTTACCTTCATCGGGAACCAGAAACTTAGATATTCAAATTATCGATCCCGCAGGTAATATTACCACGACGAACTTTAATCTCTTTGCCGATATCATTACTCCTACCTTACTTGAATTTCTCAATATTCCCCAAACTCCCATTGCTACACCAATTAATTCTATCGATCTTCGTTTCTCTGAAGCGATCAACCTCTCTACTTTTGACTATACCGACATTACCTTACGACGCAATAATGGCGAAAATCTGATTACTGATGCTGTTACCGTTGAATATCTCTCTGGTACAACTTATCGAATTAAAGGACTTACAGAGTTAACCAGAACGACTGGAAACTATCAATTAACTGTCAATACTAACACCCTTCAAGATCCCGCAGGAAATAGTGGAGATGCAGCCAAAACAGCAACTTTCGCAATCATCACAGCCATTAACAATCCGCCAATCGCTCAAGATGATGCACTCGCCACCAACGAAGATACCATCGTAACTGGCAACGTGCTAATTAACAACGGAAGTGGTGCTGACAGCGATCCAGATAAAGATTCTCTCACCGTTACTGCTGTTAACAGTAATACGGCTAATGTAGGCACTCAGATTATTTTATCCTCCGGTGCGCTATTAACCCTCAACACCAATGGTACATTAACTTATAATCCCAACGGTCAATTTGAAGCCTTAAAGAACGGAGAAATTACCACCGACAGCTTCACCTACACTCTCAGCGACGGAAACGGTGGCACTGACACTGCTACCGTCACCCTAACCGTCAATCCAATTAACGACGCACCCGTAGCTAATCCAGATAGTTACAGTCTCGATGAAGACACTACTTTAACCATCAATGCTCTCGGAGTCAAAGGGAATGATACGGATGCAGAAAATGATAGTTTAACAGTCAATTTGGTGAGTACGGTAGCCAAGGGAATCCTCACCCTTAATCCTGATGGCTCTTTCAACTATACTCCTAATACTAACTTCTTTGGAACCGATAGCTTTACTTACCAGGTTAATGATGGTTTAGCTGACTCTAATATCACTACTGTCACCCTAACCGTCAATCCAATTAATGACGCACCAATCGCTAATCCAGATAGTTACAATACCCTCCGCAACACCACTCTCAACATTCCAGCAGCCGGAGTTTTAAACAACGATACCGATACTGGAAATCAGCCTCTAACAGCAGTTATTGAAACTAACCCCAGCAACGGAAATCTAACTCTCAATTCAGATGGCTCCTTCAGTTATACTCCTAATACTGACTTTGTTGGAACCGATAGCTTTACCTACAAAGTGAATGATAGTTTAGCTGACTCTAATATCACTACTGTCATCCTTCATATTTTCAATCCAGTTCCTATCATTGTTCCCCCCAGTGGTGGGACCACGCAAGGGACAGAGCAAGATGACTACCTTGATGCCTCTAACCAGTTAGGCTATCAGCGCCTTGAAAGCGGCGGCGGCGACGATCTCATCATTGGTTCCAACCAACGCGATATCCTCAAAGGCGGGATCGGTAACGATAGCCTCTACGGTGGGGGAGATTTCGATAAACTGTATGGAGAAGAAGGGGATGATCTCCTCGACGGCGGCGCTGGACTGGATATCCTCTCCGGTGGCAGCGGTGCCGATCGCTTTGTCCTCGCAGCGGGGAATGGCAGCGATCGCATTCTCGACTTCAATGCTCTTGAAGGCGATCTCTTTGCCCTAAGTGGACTAAACTTCGGACAATTGAGCTTTAATAGTAATCAGATTCTTTCTGGCATCGAAGCATTAGCTCAAGTAACAGATAATCTCGGCAATCCTGTTACGGGATTTGACGCTCATCCTCAATGGTTTGTCACTCTCTAGTTACCCACCCAAATCGAACCGATCTGACAAAGGAGTCAATTAATGAAGACTAAGCCAGCCAACTTGCTTCTGGCTGCCACGACAGCACTTTTAGCCAGCACTTTTTCCGCTCACCTGCCAGCCCAGGCACTGACCTGGACGATTAATAATGGTAGTATTAACAGCAATCCGGCTACTGGGATTACAGGAAGTTTTACCATTGATAATGAAAACAGTACGGCTCCTAATATTACTTTCAGTAACCTGATGATTGACGGACTGACTTTGACGGCGGCTGACGTAATTAATATTAGTTTGGCAACTCCTAGTGGCAGTGGAATCCAAGCAATTGACTGGTTAAATGGGTTGAATAGTCTCTCTTTAGTTTTTGACTCTCCCTTAACTACAGCAGGTGGAACAATTCTTCTCAATAATATTACCAGTGACTTTAATGGCCATGTAGTCAGTGGCTCCGTTACGGGTGTGTCGCAACCTCCTACTACTATACCCGAACCATCTACTCTCGTTGGCTTGGCGACCACTTTTAGCTCCTGTGTTTTCTTGAAGCGAAAACTGAAAGGCGAAAACCAAGAAATCATGAGCGAGGGTTAGCCATCCGTTTTAACGGATGTTCGCCCTTGCGAACAAGGGGATTTATTCGTTCTCTAATTTCTACGGCCAGAAAACAAGGTCAAAACATCCTACAAGTTTTAACTCAAGTTCTCAAGGGGGAAGTTCTGGTTTTTTCCTAATTTGTCAAGACCTCGGTAGTTACGGGATTTTCCGAAAAATAGGGCAGTTTTCAGGCTACCCTAACCAGAAAATTAATCCCCAAAATGGGAGATAATCGCATCGGCAAATTCGGAACATTTCAGGGGAGGATTAACGGGAGGTTCCATCAGACGCGCTAAATCGTAGGTAACTTGTCGATTAGCGATCGCTGCTGCGATGCCTTTTTTAATCAAATCGGCCGCTTCTTGCCATCCCATGTATTCCAACATCATCACCCCAGAAAGAATCACCGAACCGGGGTTAATTCGGTCTAAACCGGCGTGTTTAGGGGCTGTGCCGTGGGTTGCCTCAAAAATAGCGCAAGTATCGCCAATATTCGCCCCAGGTCCCATCCCTAAACCACCCACGATCGCCGCTGCCGCATCGGAGAGATAATCGCCATTCAGGTTCATGGTGGCGAGGATCGAGTATTCATCGGGACGGGTTTGGATCTGTTGGAAGATACTATCGGCAATGCGATCGTTGACCATAATTTTATCTTTCCACTGGCCATGGCCGTGGGTTTCCCAGATAGCATCGAGAACACTGGTCACTTCTTGGCAGATTTTGGCTTTTTTCTCGTCCGTGAGGGCATCATAACCCGGTTCCACCATGCGGGCGTTATCTTCGATGCTCAGATCAGGGTTTTTCTCCTTATTGCTCAGGATCCATGATTCCATCTCGGTGACGCACACATCCCGGAATTCACTTTTAGCTAATTCGTAACCCCAATCCCGAAACGCCCCTTCGGTATATTTCATAATGTTACCCTTATGGACGAGAGTAACCTGATTTTTCGGTTTCGGTAAAGTCAGCGCTCGTTCGATCGCCCGGCGGACTAATCTTTGGGAACCTGTCTTACTAATCGGTTTGATACCGATACCCGCATCGAGGGGAATTTGTTTTTTCCCGTGTTCGGGAGTGGCGGGAATTAGTTCCGTGTTGAGATAATTAATCAGTTTATCGGCGATTTCCGTGCCTTGTTTCCATTCGATGCCGAGATAAATATCCTCGGTATTTTCCCGATAGACGATGACATCGAGTTTTTCCGGGGTTTTATGGGGGGAAGGGGTTCCCGCATAGTAACGACAGGGACGAACACAGGCATAAAGGTCAAAAATCTGCCGCAAAGCCACATTCAGGGAACGAATGCCGCCACCGATCGGAGTGGTCAAGGGACCCTTGATGGCAATACCATATTCTTTAATCGCTGTCAAGGTATCTTGGGGTAGATATTGATAGGTCCCGTAGATTTCGCAAGCTTCATCGCCAGCATAGACTTTAAACCAATGGATTTTCCTTTGACCAGCGTAGGCTGTGGCGATCGCTGCATCGATAACTTTTTCGGTTGCGGGCCAGATATCGACTCCCGTACCGTCACCGCGAATGAAGGGAATGATGGGATCGTCGGGAACTAGAGGTTTTCCGTCAGAAAAAGTAATTGTCGAGCCTGTTGTCGGTGGGGTGATTTTTTCGTAGCTCACAGTCATGGGCTTCCAGAAACAGTATTTATCTATACGTTGGGAGTCTAGCGCCGTCAATATCTATACTCAGGGATTTTGGGTAATTTCTTAAAGATTCCTTTGCTGGCATCTCCGTCAAAACAACCTAGAGGAAAAGCCTGAAACCGAGACAGAGACTAGGGTTAAGCCTAGAGCCGCCCGCCCGACGGTCAAATGTGTAGATAGGGTTTGCGGCAAAAAGTTTTTCTTGGGGGCAGGGTGTGGGGTGTGGGGTGTGGGGTGTAGGGTTTTACCGATTTTGAAGGGGTCAATTACCTAATTTTCAGGGAAAAAGTCCCGGAATTTTCCCCCCGATCACTCCCA
>NZ_JAPZRB010000338.1:0-1387 GCF_027531105.1 Microcystis sp. LE18-22.4A | reverse complement strand
TGTTACTGTTCCAGCAGCAGTAAATGTTAACCCCGTCACAAAAGCAGTAGGATTAGTTGGATCGAGCATTTCCGCAGGATCGATATCACTGATGCGAAAATCACTAAAGCCAAGGGGATTAACACCCAACAAGTTGAAAGTCGTTCCCGCAACTAGAGAATAATTGCCAAATCCGGGTAATTCTAGGATAAAGTTACTGTCGCCTTGGGGGAGAGCATTAGGGATTAAAACTGAGGCGAATAAGGGTCCGCCTGTCACTGCGTAATCGTATCCTACCGACACAATCGGATCGAAATAGATGGGGTTAGTTGTACCGAATCCATTATTACCGACGATAACACCAGAAAAGATAAAACCGTCGGGGTTGCTTGGATTTGGGGTAGGGAGAAGCGGATTGGTAGGCGTTGTTCCTGGAGGAACTGGTTCTCCATCTAAACGAGCAATCCAAGCTTCAGTATTACCACTGGGGTTCCGTCCGCCACCCACAACCGTTAACCCATCGGCAGAAATTGCCTGAGCAGAGATCAAAGTCCAACCGGTTAAATCTAAACCATAATCATTAGTTAAAACCTGTTGTAAGCTCCGCATCCCTTGGGTACTATTCCAGATAAATGCCTCTGCGTCATTAGCACTATCGCCAGAACCAACCACAACAGACCCATCTGCTGATACCCCGGTAGCATAGCTAGAGAAAAGCCCTCCCGGTAAGTCCCCTAGTCCGACCATCTCCGTCTCTTGTGTCCAACGGAATGCCTCACTTCCATTAGTACTCCTGCTCCAACCAACAACAATAGACCCGTCGGCTGATACCCCTGAAGCATCGCTCCCGAAACCACCCCCCAGTAAGTCACTTAGTCCGACCATCCCTGTTGCTTGTGTCCAGCGGAATGCCTCGTCCGCATTGGCACTACTACTGCCACCAACTACAACAGACCCATCGGCTGATACCCCTACAGCACTGCTATATTGGAACCAACTACTGGGTAGGGTTCCCAGTCCCACCATCCCCGTTGCCTGTGTCCAACGGAATGCCTCACTGAAAGGATTGCTAACATTAGCACTACGACTGGAACCAACTACAACAAACCCATCAGCCGATACTTCATGGGCTTGGCTACTGAAAACACTTCCCGGTAGGTCTCCTAGTCCGACCATCCCCGTTGCTTGTGTCCAACGGAATGCCTCATTAAAATAAATACCAGCATTCTCACGTTCGCCGGAACCAACCACAACCGACCCATCGGCTGATAAGCTAAAACGCACTTAAACCACCTAAAATAGAAATAGTAACTTGAGAAAAATCCTACTTATGCCAGCCAAAGATTTCCTAGACTTAGAAGAAAAGAAAAACTTACAAAAAGCTCTTAAAGAAGAAGAAAGAGCAGAG
>NZ_JAPZRB010000517.1:0-3789 GCF_027531105.1 Microcystis sp. LE18-22.4A | reverse complement strand
GCATAAATAGCTACTTTATTTTCACCGCAAGAACGGTCATCTTCAAAAATAATAATTGTTCCTGTAGGAAGACGTTCTCCTTGTAACTGCCCTCGATTCCACATTCTCCAAGCAGTGTCATAACTGATCCCTTTTTTCTTAAGACCTCTTGCAAAAGTCTTAATTCGATCCTTGTACAGCAACATTTTTGAAGATTATCAACTACTAATAAATAATTAACTGAAAGTCCCTCCCATTATTGTTTCTATCGTTTGTTTTCGGATTTATGCAAGAGGTCTTTAGCATAATCTGATAGTTTCATGTGAACTGCAATGTAAACTTGTACTAACTATATTAGCGGTTGTTTGCAGTCATTTGCATATATTTTTTACAAAACTTTACAATACCTGACTGGGGTACGCTCAAGAGATGGCGATCGCCTCTGTTGTCGGTATCAAAATATTCTCGGAAATCGGCTTGGCATCGGGTAAGTAGTCCATAAAAAGCCTCATCTGATTCATTTGTACCGGACCAAAAATAGTGGCAAAAGAAACATCGGCTGCATCTCGTCCTGTGCCAACGCGAATTAGCCCGCTCTGAGGCACAAGGCGGGTAGGATCGAAAAGATACCAGCGACCCCCTAGATAAGCCTCAAACCAGGCATGAAAATCGGGGGGATTTAAACCATAGGCGTAGCCGGAAACAAAGCGTGCTGGAATATTCAAGGCCCGACAAAAAGCAATGCCTAAATGGGCAAAATCACGACAAACGCCTACCCTTTCTATCGCTGTATCGCAAGCAGAAGTTAAAGAATCACTGCTACCAGAGAGATACAAAACATTGTCATAAATCCAGTTACAGATAGCTGTCACCCTGGAATAACCAGGGACTAAATGGCCAAATTCAGCCGCGACAAAGCGCAATAATCGATCTGACTGACAGTAACGACTCGGATAAAGATAGTACAAGATATCGAGGGGTAAATCGGCTGGCTTTACTTCAAAAACCGTACTGGGGTCTGAGTAATAAGGAGATAAGCCAACGGTCGCTCGATAGGAAATTTGCAAATTGCCAGGAGGGGCATTGAGTCGAAAGTATCGGTTTCCACTGACAGAAGTGATGTATTCCTCAATCGACCGTTGAGAGTTAGAATGGAGGTCTTCCTGAACAATAATCTGATGGTTGTTGCTGACAATAGCAACATTAAGAATTAGAGTGCTTGCTTGCTCAATGCTGTAGGTTAATTCACAGCCAAGCTCATACTTTAGCATATAGTTTTTCCCTGTCCTTTCAATACGAGCAGATGCTGGAGCCGAAGCCGATTGTAACGCTGCACCCACAAACAAGGCAGGTTGAAAGCTGTTCCCACGGCGAGGTTTACCAGCACACCCCAGCCAGGAGTCCAGAGCATCGTCACTAACCAAAACAGCCAGATGGCGATGTGAACGTATTCCGCGCGACGGGTTTCAGCCAAAAAACGGGACATTACGGCACAGTCCCCACCGCCAACGGATGTTTTGCGAAAACCTCCTGGGAAGAAATCCCCTGCTTCTGGCAACCGATTCTTCCAGCGATTGATCCGCAGTACCCGATTGTACCATTGTCTATCTTCCCCCCAGGGTCGTGGCCGGGTCAGGCAGGTGTCCGTTTCTAGGAATTTCAGGGGAAGTCGATGACCGACAAAACCGATCAAAAGCGACCAGACTGTCCAACCGACTACACAAAGCCCGACGATTACCCCATCCGGTAGTTGTAGCATAGGCGAGCTCATTCATTCACCTTGCCATCGGGTACTTATCCTTCGTCCTTTCCATTCGATTTGACCACGTTCGAGATTCAGAATGGCCAGCAGGAACACTGCAATGAAGAAGGCAACCGGAATGGGGAAGAAAAAGACGATTGCTCCGAATGAACCCACTGGCCATACAATTATGGCTAACTGTATGGCGAAGGCAAGATAAAGCAGTACGTTATATAGTAAGGATGAATTCCCGACAATCGGCCAGCCGAATAGGGATGCGGGCAGACACCAAGCCGCCCAGAACAGCCCTGAAAGCCAGAACACAACCGCCAGCATCCGCAGCCAAGAGACTTCCCCTGCTGCGGTAGCAAAGTTTTTGTCGAAACCAACAACCAAGTCCCGCAGCCCGCCGGGGTACATCCGATAGTCCAGTTGGCCATGACCAATGTATGCACTCACTGGCAGTCCCGCACTCTCATAAATATGAGCCATGAACCAGTCTTCTACAACATATCCTGCCACAGCGTCGTGGCCGCCGACCCGCTTATAGTCATCCTTGCTGGTAGCCATAGCTGGTCCAAAAGCCACACCACCTCTTGCTCCCAGTTTGACGGCCATCAAGCCGACGAGATTGAACAGAACCGCTAACAGTTCGTAGGGGCGTTCAGTGCGGTGATAGGGCTGAACTGAGACCAGACCACCTAAGTGTTGAACAGTTGCCACCAGCCTGCGGAGCAGCTCCTCCCCTGGCTCAGTGTCGGCATCGAGAAAGACGAGAATATCGCCAGATGAGGCTGCATATCCGGTTTTGAGTGCCCAGTTTTTCCCTGTCCAACCTGTGGGCAAAGGGCTAGTCTGCACTACTTTCACCCCGGCCTGTTCGGCGATCTGTGGGGTAGCATCGGCGGACTGGTCATCGATGACAATGATTTCGTAGGGCTTGAATGTTTGCTGCTTTAAGGCTGTTAGCAAATTAGGGAGGGTACTCTCTTCATTCCTCGCCGGAATCAAGACCGAGACTTTAGGCGAACCGACGACTGAAAAGTCTGGAAGTCGCGGCAACCGCCACATCAATCCCCAGCCTATTAGCCAGCGCACCACCAGTGTGATGGACATCAGATCCATAATAATTCAACCTTTCCTTCCGTCTAGAACATCACTAGACCTCTTGCATAAATCCGAAAACAAACGATAGAAACAATAATGGGAGGGACTTTCAGTTAATTATTTATTAGTAGTTGATAATCTTCAAAAATGTTGCTGTACAAGGATCGACTTAAGACTTTTGCAAGAGGTCTACTCACCTACCGATACGAATTCCCTTAAGAAAACTCAGCAATCCGAACACCTTAAGAATCCACAAAACGAGGGCGATGACAACCACAATGTTCAGGATTTGCTTGATCTTGCTGTCCATCGGAATGTAGTTGTTCACGAGCCACAATAGAACCCCAACCACGATGATAACTACCACAAACTGTACCAGATCCATGACTGACCTCCTTTCTCCGATCTAATGAGTTTCGTCAAGCATTTTATTCTCTTCATTATTATATATGCTCGTTTATACATGCTCTTTAGGTGGCCAGGGCAATCGCACACAATTCTTGAAGATACGCAATAAATCTACAAGATATCCTCATGGAATAGCAATTAGGAGATAAATATTAAATTTTTCAAGTTAGTATACAGAATATTAACTATCTGTTTACAGGTTCGCACAAAACAATGTTAACGGACAAATGTTCATCACCAACAGCCCTGATTGAAAAACACTTTGGCACTCTAAAAGACCCTAGAGCGTTACACAACATTGAGCATTTGCTGATAGATATTATTGTGATTAATATCTGTGCAACCATTTGTGGGGCGAACAACTGGGAAGCAGTTGCTGCCTATGGTATAACCAAATATGAATGGCTAAAAACTTTGGCTCTTCGTTACCCTTTATGCTAAATCAACAGACAAGATGCCAAGATAACATACTTCTAACCCAAAAATTCCGAAAGTTTCTAAAGCCATAGCCTCTCCGTTTTATTAGTTTAAGTTTATTGTTGATTCCCTCGACC
>NZ_JAPZRB010000266.1:0-2057 GCF_027531105.1 Microcystis sp. LE18-22.4A | reverse complement strand
AGTTAGACAACAATTCCAGGAGTCTTTAAAAAGAGAGGACATTCTCGAATTAATTGAGACAATTCTCATTTATAAATTGCCCAAATTAAACCGTAAGGAGATAGAAAAAATGTTTAGTTTAAGTGATCTAAGAGAAACTAAAGTCTATCAAGAAGCTTTAGAGGAAGGCAGAGAGGAAGGCAAAGAGGAAGGCAAAGAGGAAGGCAAAGAAGAAAAAGCTCGACAAATTGCTCTAAAAATGCTATCTGCTGGCTTTCCTATCCCAGAAATTGCCCGATTTACCGATTTATCCCCCGCAACTATCGAGGACTTACAAAGGCAGCAGGACAATTAAAGCTTTTAACCCCAAAGGGTGGGGAATTAGGAAAATTTTAACTCATCTCCCCACTCCACACCGATTAACCACGTTTAGCGAGGCGACGCACCACTAAACCGCCCCCTAGTATGCCTAATCCGATAATACTAGAAGGTTCGGGCGTTCTGAATACCTGTACGCGATTGTTGGCCGTATCGGCTACATAGATATTACCACCGCTACCGACAGCGATACCTTGGGGCATACTGAACTCACCGTTCCCCATACCTTGGCTACCGAAAGCGAACTGGAAGACACCACTGGGGTTGAATACCTGTACGCGATCGTTGAACGTATCGGCCACATAGATATTACCGCTGCCATCGACAGCGATACTGAAGGGGGCTTCGAACTGACCGTCCCCCGAACCTTGGCTACCGAAAGCGGACTGGAAGACACCACTGGGGGTGAATACCTGTACGCGATTGTAGAACGTATCGGCTACATAGATATTACCACTGCTATCGAAGGCGATAGCTTGGAGTCCATCGAACTGACCGTCCCCCGAACCATGGCTACCGAAAGCGGACTGGAAGACACCACTGGGGTTGAATACCTGTACGCGATTGTTGCCCGTATCGGCTACATAGATATTACCACTGCTACCGACCGCGATACCGTAGGGGCCGTGGAACTGACCGTCCCCCGAACCTTTGCTACCGAAAGCGGACTGGAAGACACCACTGGGGTTGAATACCTGTACGCGAGCGTTGTCCGTATCGGCTACATAGATATTACCACCGCTACCGACGACGATACCGTAGGGGGTCGAGAACTGACCGTCCCCCGAACCTTTGCTACCGAAAGTGGACTGGAAGACACCACTGGGGTTGAATACCTGTACGCGATCGTTGAACGTATCGGCTACATAGATATTACCCCCGCTATCGACAGCGATAGCGGAGGGGAAATTGAACTGACCGTCCCCGTTACCTTGGCTACCGAAAGCGAAGGAAAAACTGGCCGCAGTGGCACTGGTGGCGATACTAATACATCCGATCGCAGTGGCCGTGACTAGGGAAAAGGATTTCAGCAGAGCCTTTGATAAGCTACGCTTCTCCCGCCCCCCATGATTGATAACTTTAGATAGGGACATAAAACTTCAGAAAATCTGCTCCTAATATACCCTTTCCTCTAGCAATTGTCAAGAAATTTCTGGGAAGATGTGACAAATTTGCCGATATTTATACAATTTAGTCCATGGTTAGAATTGAATTTTGCCGATAATGTATTCCGCGCTACGATTCTCTTCGGCAATAGTTACGACAAATACAGGATGTCAACACCGGCGATCGAGGGTATCCTAGGAGAAACGGAAAGTAATCCCTGACGATGTTTGATAATATTTGTAAATTTATCGCCGAAAACTTCTCCGATGATCTAGCCACTTGGTTATTGGGTTCTCCCCTCCCCTTAACCGTCCTCGACCCGACGGAATTACAATTAGACCCCATTCGTGCCGATTCTCTGATTTTTTTGCAGTCAGAGCAATTAATTCTCCATACTGAATTTCAAACCGACCCCGACTCCAAGATTCCTTTCCGAATGCTCGATTATCGCATTCGCGTCTATCGTCGTCATCCCCAAAAACCAATGCGTCAAGTGGTAATTTATCTGCGACGCAGTGATTCTCCCCTAGTGCAAGAAAATACTTTCCGTCTGGGGGAAACTTTTCATTCCTTCCAAGTCATCCGTCTTTGGG